>NZ_FRBE01000011.1 GCF_900142535.1 Fibrobacter sp. UWEL | reverse complement strand
TGAACAATAGACCAAGAAAAAGGCTTGACTACCTAACACCAAATGAGTATCTTTTGAAAAAGTTCAACATTATGCGTTAGCGATTAGAAATCGCCGAGTCATTTGTCTTTCCTTTTCATGTGTTCGCAGGGTTTAAGAAAACCACCACGCTGTCATTAAAGACAGAAATTCAACTAAGAGTCATTTCTTAGATGGCGCCAAATATAAACGAAATTTATACCCTTTGTCCAATACTTAATTTCTAGCACGTTCTATAGATTTTTCTTATAACGCACTAATGCACGAATACAGTGCTAGTATTACAAAAAGAATCCCGAGAAAAATTCCTCAGGATCCTTTGTTGGTGTTTTGGTGTGAGAATTCGTTTTTAGAACTGGCTAAAGAAATCCCACATGGCAGCAGGTGCCCAGGTTTTCAGGCCGTCATCAGAAGTTTGGCCATCGGTGGGAGCCGCAATATGGCCGCCGTCGAAGGTAATGTACTTAACCGGATAACCAGCGTCGCAGTTCTTGAAATTGTATTCCACATGGGTTTTACTACCCGCATTTGTCTTGGTAATGGCATTGGGGCCAGCAGGCATATCGCAGCCGTTGTTTTCTGCATGGAGAGATGCGCAGAAGAAACCGCCTCTCTTCTTGCTTTCATTACCGTTGTAGGGGCAAGTGCCATCGCTCATACCGGTAATGCCCAGGTAAGCAATCTTCTTCTGGTGAAGTATTACTTTCGTGTTGTGAAAGCAATGTTAATAAGTACGGTTAAAATGATAGAAAAAATGACAATCGCTTATTTGAAATGCAAACTCAAATGTCACATCCGGGCACTTACACATTAAAGTAATACTTTCCCATTTAAATACTGCTCATATGGGAGCCTACAAGATTTACAATATGCAGGGTAAACTGATGGGAACCGTGAACGCAACATCTCCCCAGGAGGCTCGTGATGCATTCCGGCTCAAGCACAAGGAAAAAGCCTTCTATATAGTAAGGTAGTCTGCTTTTTTCGGAACTGTCGCACCCAAAAGGTGCGACTTTTTTTCCCTTTTCCGTTAAAATACCCGTTTATTCATCCAAGTTGGAATATATACATTCCACCTCCCCTGGAAATTAGCTCATAATAAAATCTAGTTCCATAAGGTGAAGCAATTTCAATTCGAATTTTCCGGTGTCGGCAAGCTCAAAAAGGAGCTCGACAAAATCAAACAGTGGAGAATGTCCAAGGTGACATCCTCCGTGGTTTTCAGTATCTACGCAGAAAACACAGATCGCGAGCAAATTGAGTTAGCCAGCGAAATTATTGAAAGCGAGATGCCGGATGCCCTCTATCTAGGCTGTTCCACCAATGGTACCATTACCGAAGGCAGACTTTCCGATTCACCCTTCGTGGTAGTATGCACGGTCTGCGAATACCCCTCCACTCAAGCGCACCTATTGCAGTATACCCTCACCGAGGATTCCGCTATCGATGTTGTGGAAAACCTTAAAAAGGAACTGGAAAAGCGCCCCTGGGTCAAGGCGATTGAACTTTTGGCAACCCTTCGCGGGATGTCCATGACCCCTTTCTGCGAAGCTTGCAACGATATCAATCCCGATATTCAAATTTTTGGCGGCGGAGCCTTCAACATAGACATCAATAATGACAATGCCTGTGTTTTTTCAAAGGCCAAGGGATATTCAGAAAAGGGCGTTATCTTCCTACTTACCGGCGGTGACGATCTTATCGTCCATACCACACATATTACCGGATGGAAGCCTCTAGGACGAGAATTCCATGTGACCAAGGCAAATGGAAGCATCTTGCAGGAGCTGGATGGAAAACCGGCCTATGACGCTTACTATAAATACCTGAATATTCCTAATAATGAGCATTTCTTCTACAATACTCTAGAATTTCCGTTCTTCTATAAACATCATGGAATCAATATTCTGAGAGCTCCTATTGCAAGTAATGACGACGGCTCTCTCACCATGACGTCTAATATTGAACAAGATGTCTACGCAAGAATTGCCTATGGAGATCCATGGACCATCCTGAACTGCATTGAGGAAGGCGGGCGCGAAATTGCCAAATTCCAGCCTGAAATTCTAAAGGTGTTTTCCTGCGCCGCCCGTAGAACTTTCTGGGGCAACGACGAGATTAGTAAAGAAACAGAGCCCTTCCAGAGCATTGCTCCCACTTCCGGTTTCTACACCTCCGGAGAATTTCTCCGTTGCGAAAACGAATTGATCCAGCACAATGTCACTCTGGTCATAGCAGCCATGCGTGAAGGAGCTATTGAAGAGACCTCCCAATTCAAGATGTCTTCCGAGACTTTCTCTGGTAAGGTATCCATGATTAACCGCCTAGCCACCTTCATTGACGCCGCCACCGCAGAACTAGCGGAAGCCAACCAGAAGCTGGCGAAGATGGCCATTGAAGACAGCCTTACCACCCTTTATAACCGCGCAGAAACCCAGCGTAGAATTATCAGTGCACTTAAACAGTTTAATGAAGCCAACAAGAAAGTATCCCTCATTATGATGGACATTGATAATTTCAAGATGGTCAACGATACCTACGGTCACAAAGAAGGTGACAACGTCATTCTCGGTTTGACAAAGGTCATTAAGGAAGTAGTCCAAAAGCACAACCCCGAAGCATCCTGTGGAAGATGGGGTGGTGAAGAATTTATGGTGGTCCTTCCTGACGTTGACTGCGAAAAAGCAGCCGAAATCGCCAACGAAATCCGTACCACATTTGCAGCAATTATGTTCCCAATGGCTCGCCGCAAAACCATCAGTATCGGCGTTGTAGAAGCCCTTCGTGGCGAAAGCGCCGATATGGTCAGCGTACGAGTAGACAGCGCTCTATACGAAGCGAAGAACAATGGTAAAAACCAGGTTTATATTGGGTAATGGAGGCACAAAATGAATACGCAAAAACTCGACGCTCTTTTTGAAGCATACTCCATCGCCGCTGATGGCGCATACGTCTATGTATGTGACGTCAAGAACGATTTCTCTAGATGGTCCAAGGCCGCAGTTGACTACTTCGGTCTCCCCGGCGAGTATATGGAAAATGCAGCCAGCATCTGGATTGACCACATCAGCCCCGACGATCGGGAGGATTTTGAAGCTAATATTGCAGACCTTTTCGAAGGACGCGAAAAGAGCCACAATATCCAATATCGAGCCAAGGCAAAAGATGGAAAGTACGTCCTTTGCACCTGCAGCGGCGTCATTCTTCCCGATAACGACGGAACCCCCGCCTACTTCTGTGGAATTATCAAGAATCACGACTGCCTGAATTACACTGATTCCATCACGAATCTTCGCAGTCTGTACGGATTCCTGGAAGACATCAAGAGCAGCCTATGGAAGAAGCAGGAAATCAGTATCATCATGATTGGTCTGGAAGATTTCTCCAGAGCAAATGACATCTACAACTACGCTTTTGGTAACAGAATTCTCCGCAAGTTTGGTTCCATTCTCCAGCAGGCGTTCCGCGGTATGGGCATCACCTACCGTATGGACGGAACCAAGTTCGCAGTCATTTCCGAAAACAGTTCCATCGAGGATCTAAACGCCATCTATCGTGACGTGCAGGATCTCGTGGCACAGAACTTCTATGTTGCATCCGACCGCATCGCCCTTTCACTTTGTGCAGGTGCGGTTAGCATCAACGACTTCTCTGTAAATGCGGACACGGTTTATTCCTGCCTGAAGTTCGCCTTTGCAGAATCCAAGAATACCCGCCATGGAGATCTGTTCCTCTTCCAGGATGCCCTCAATGACGAACAGAAGGACAACCTGAAGAGAATCAACTTCATCCGCAATTGTATCATCGACAACTGCAAGGGATTCTATCTCTGCTACCAGCCGGTAGTGGACACCAAGACCGAAAAGTTGAAAGGCGCCGAAGCTTTGATCCGCTGGCGTCACGAGGAATACGGAGTAGTTCCTCCCATGTCCTTCATTCCCGTATTGGAACAGGATAGCCTCTTCCCGGAATTGGGCAAGTGGATTCTAAAGCAGTCCCTCATTGATTGCAAGAAGATTCTCGACAAGAATCCCGACTTCGTAATCAACGTGAACCTGTCCTACGCACAGCTTGAAAAGGGCAATTTCTCCCAGGATGTAATCGACATCCTGAAAGAAACGCAATTCCCCGCCAAGAACCTCTGCCTGGAAATCACTGAACGCTGCCGCCTGCTGAACATCAGTCATCTGAAGAAAATTTTCGAAACGCTTCGGGATCAAGGCATCCGCGTTGCCCTGGACGATTTCGGTACAGGCTTCTCTTCTCTGGGAATTCTCCGTGACTTACCCGTGAACACCGTGAAAATCGACCGCGGCTACGTCATGAACGTTGAAAACGACGAGAAGGATTGCAATACCGTACGATTCATCAGTGACCTGGCCAAATCCTTCTCTGCAGAAGTTTGCGCCGAAGGTATTGAAACAGAAGGTATGCGAGATAAGTTGCGTGAACTGGCCGTCACCAGTTTGCAAGGCTATTACTACTCCAAGCCCATCGAAATCGATGAATTCTACAACAAGTTTTGCAAGTAACCACTTGTAAAAAAACGAAGCAAAAAAAAACGCTAGGAAGCCTTGTGCATCCTAGCGTTTTTAACAAGGTCCCTGAGCGGAGCCGAAGGGCCGAACCAAGGTTGGTGAGCTTGCCGAACCATTACTCTGCGAACAGTTCCGTAGACAAATAGCGGTCGCCAGTATCAGGCAGGATCACCACAATGTTCTTGCCCTTGTTTTCGGGGCGCTTTGCCAATTCCTTGGCAGCCCAGAGAGCGGCGCCAGCAGAAATGCCCACCAGCACGCCTTCGGTCTTTCCAATCTCTCGAGCGCATTCATATGCAGGGTCAGCTTCCACCGCAATGATTTCGTCAAGGATCTTGGTGTTCAGAATTTCGGGAACAAAATTTGCACCAATGCCCTGAAGCTTATGGGGGCCTGCAACGCCCTTGGAGAGCAGCGGAGAAGTAGCAGGTTCCACAGCTACAATCTTCACATTGGGATTCTTGGACTTCAAATATTCGCCAGTTCCCGTAATGGTGCCGCCGGTGCCGACACCCGCCACAAAGATGTCCACGTTACCATCGGTATCTTCCCAAATTTCTGGGCCGGTGGATTCCACATGGGCAGCGGGATTTGCAGGGTTTACGAACTGGCCTGCAATAAAGCTGTTGGGAATGGTCCGCAAAAGTTCTTCAGCCTTTTCAATGCAGCCGGCCATGCCCTTGGCGCCTTCGCTCAACACAAGTTCAGCACCGTAGGCAGTCATCAAGATGCAACGTTCCCTGCTCATGGAATCAGGCATCACAATAATCACGCGATAACCGCGGGCAGCAGCCACTGCGGCAAGGCCAATGCCAGTATTACCAGAAGTAGGCTCGATGATCACAGAATCCTTGGTCAACTTGCCGGACTTTTCCGCCTCGTCCATCATCTTCTTTGCCACGCGATCCTTGATGGATCCTGCGGGGTTCAAGTATTCCAGCTTCGCCAGGATTTTTGCGTCCAGATTGTTCTTCTTTTCGATGTTGCAAAGTTCCAGGAGAGGAGTATGGCCAATCAGCTGGTCGACAGAGGTATAAATTTTAGACATAGAAACCATCTCGTGATATGTTTAAACTATGTCTAAATATTAAAAAAACGCCAGAAAGCTAATGATGCTTTCCAGCGTTTTTCACTCGACATTAACCAACTTGTGGTAAGAGCGGGTCCTTACGACCTTAAATTATTCAGCGAACAGTGCAGTAGACAGGTAGCGATCGCCGGTATCCGGGAGAAGAGCCACGATGGTCTTGCCCTTGTTTTCCGGACGCTTTGCCAATTCCTTAGCAGCCCAGAGAGCAGCACCGGAAGAGATACCTACCAGCACGCCTTCCTTGTGGCCGATTTCGCGACCAGATTCGAAAGCAGCTTCGTTTTCGACGGCGATGATTTCGTCATAAACCTTAGTATCGAGAGTGTCAGGAACAAAGCCTGCACCAATACCCTGGATCTTATGAGCGCCAGCAGTACCCTTGGAGAGAACCGGAGAAGAAGCAGGTTCAACGGCAACAACCTTCACGTTGGGGTTCTTGGACTTCAGATACTGACCCACGCCGGAAACGGTACCACCAGTACCAACACCAGCCACGAAGATATCAACCTTACCATCGGTGTCTTCCCAGATTTCCGGACCGGTAGTAGCGCGGTGAGTTGCCGGGTTAGCCGGGTTCACGAACTGGCCAGGAATGAAGCTGTTGGGGATTTCGGCAGCAAGTTCGTTTGCACGAGCGATAGCGCCCTTCATGCCCTTTGCACCTTCGGTAAGAACGAGTTCAGCACCGTAAGCCTTGATGATCTGGCGACGTTCAACGCTCATGGTTTCGGGCATCACGATGATGATGCGGTAGCCGCGAGCAGCAGCAACAGAAGCAAGACCGATACCGGTGTTACCGGAGGTGGGTTCGATGATTACTGCACCGGGCTTCAGCTTGCCGGACTGTTCAGCATCGTCAAGGATACCCTTAGCGATACGGTCCTTCACGGAGCCAGCGGGGTTGAAGTATTCAAGCTTTGCGAGAACCTTTGCACCGAGGTTGTTTGCGGCTTCGATGTGAGTGAGTTCCAGGAGCGGGGTGTGACCGATGAGCTGATCTGCAGAGGTATAAATCTTAGACATTTTTGAAATCCTTTATTTTAAAATTTGTTTTTTGATCCGTTTAATTAAACTTGTGCCAGAGCCTGTTCCAAATCCGCGATGATGTCATCGATGTGTTCAGTACCGATGGAGAGGCGGATGGTGGACGGAGTGATATTCTGTTCCTTGAATTCTTCTTCATTCAGTTCGGAATGAGTGGTGGTATACGGATGAATCACCAGGCTCTTCACGTCAGCAACGTTTGCCAGCAGGCTGAAGATCTTCAGGTTGTCGATGAACTTCCAAGCTTCTGCCTGACCGCCCTTGATTTCAAAGGTAAAGATGGAGGCGCCGCCCTTGGGGAAGTACTTCTTGAAGTTTGCGTGGTCCGGATGGGTCGGGAGGCTGGGGTGGCTCACGGAAGCAACCTTGGGGTGCTTGGAGAGGAATTCCACAACCTTGTTAGTATTTTCGATGTGGCGTTCGATACGGAGGGACAGAGTTTCAGTACCCTGGATCAATGCCCAAGCAGCGAACGGAGAAATTGCAGCGCCCTGGTCACGGAGGAGAATTGCGCGGATGTAAGTTACGAATGCTGCACCCGGAACTGCATCGGCGAAGCTTACGCCATGATAGCTAACGTTCGGGTTAGCGATGGTGGGGAACTTGCCGGACTTCCAGTTGGTCTTGCCGGATTCGATAATGATGCCGCCCAGAGTAGTACCGTGGCCACCGATGAACTTAGTAGCGGAATGAACAACCACGTCTGCACCATGTTCGAAGGGGCGGAACAGGTACGGAGTACCGAAGGTGTTATCAACAATGACAGCCAAGCCATGCTTGTGAGCAAGTTCGATCAAAGCGTCGATATCGGAAACGTCGGAATTGGGGTTGCCCAGAGTTTCCAGATAAAGAATCTTGGTATTTTCCTTGATGGCAGCTTCAACTTCGGCCAGATTGTGAGTGTCTACGAAAGTAGTTTCAACACCGAAGGGGCGAAGAGTGTGCTTCAGGAGGTTGTAGGAGCCACCGTAAATGGTCTTCTGAGCTACAACGTGATCACCAGCCTGAGCGATAGCTTCAATGGCGTAGGTAATTGCAGCGGCGCCACTTGCAACGGCCAGAGCTGCGGAACCACCTTCCAGGGCAGCGATACGCTGTTCGAAAACGCCCTGGGTGGAGTTGGTCAAACGACCGTAGATGTTACCAGCGTCGCGGAGGCCGAAGCGGTCTGCAGCATGCTGAGAGTTGTGGAACACATAAGAGGTGGTTGCGTAAATAGGAACTGCGCGAGAATCGGTTGCGGGGTCTGCGGTTTCCTGGCCAACGTGGAGCTGAAGAGTTTCAAAGTGAAGATTCTGAGACATGTTTAAAATTCCTTTTTTGAAGTGACCGTCAGGTCATTTTGTTTTCCTTACCCGCTTGTCATCCTGAGCGTAGCGAAGCGGAGTCGAAGGATCTATTTGTTATTTGTTTTTGAGCGTTTCGCTCGGGCTTTGGTATTTTGCGTTAGCCTCGCATTCGGTCCCCGGCCCAACATCGCCGGTAGTCACTAAAGAAGAAATTGAAATCCATTGTGTTTATCTCCGTACTGTTCGTCAGCTTCAGTTCCCTACAAGTTTTGTAGGCTTCTCAACCTGACGAGGTATAAGTTAGAACTATTTTCCCACTATTCCAATAGGTTTTGTAGGAAAAAGCGAAATTTTCTTTCAAAACCACCCACTTCTATAGCCAGAAACTATAACTGATAAGAAAACATACCGATAGCAGCCCCAAAATCGCGTTTTTTCACCATCCATAACAACGTCATCCGCATTTTTCTTATAATTATGGCTATGAAAACAAGCATCCAGAGTAAAATCCTTAAGCTCATCATCTCTGCCATCCTGTTCTGCTCCCTTCTGGTGGGGGGAATCGGGTATTATTGCGCCAATGACCGTATCGGCAAGGACGCAGAGGAACGCCTAGCCCTTATCGGCGAAAAGGAAGCCCTCAAGATATCCTCTACCCTAGAGAATATCGAGCAATACGTAAAGACATTTAGCTATGTAGCTCTCGAAAGCCTAGACAATTTCGACGATCTCTCGAAGGACAGCACCCGAGAAAGCCATACTCAGGAAAACTTAAACTTCATTCACGCAACCATTCGAAATGTATCCAGCGCCGTTGCAGTGTACATGCGATACAACCCGCAGTTCACTCCGCCAACCTCCGGCATCTTCATGGCTAAAACCAGTAAGACTAGCGATATCCAAAAACAGATTCCTACTGACTTTTCCAAATACGAATCCACCGACATCGAACATGTAGGCTGGTACTACATTCCCGTCCAAAGTGGCGCACCTATTTGGATGAATCCATACGAAAACAGAAACATCGACATTTACATGATTTCCTATGTGATGCCCCTGTTCAAATTCGGCAAGGAAATTGGCGTTGTCGGTATGGACATTGACTTCCGATTCCTCACCACCCAGATTTCAAAGATTAAGCTATTCAAAACCGGTTACGCATTCCTAGAAGACAAGAACGGCAACGTGACCTACCACCCCACTTTAAAGATGGGCGCCAAGCTGGAAGAAACTCCCAATCTTAAAGTCATCCGCAACGATCTTCGAAACGGCATGAAGCTGGTCCTGGTAGTTCCCAGGGAGGAATTCAACGAGGAACGTACCGAGTTGACCTTACAAATTGTATCCATCGCCGCAGTGATTATCCTTCTCTTTATCTTGATTTCCATTTACTTTGCACGTACGATTACGCGCCCCCTCCTTAAGCTAACCGAAGCAGCAAACCAGATGACCACCGGAAATCTGGACGTCTCCTTCGACACCAACAGCAAGGATGAAATCGGCGTTCTCAGCAGAAGTTTTGACGCCGCACGAATCCATATCAAGGAATACTTGAACTACGTCAAGGGCATTGCATATAAGGACGCCTTGACCGGCGTTCGTAACAAGGCAGCCTTTGACAATCACGTCCAGGAATTACAACAACAAGTAATTACAAATGACATCCAGGATTTCGGCATCATTCTACTGGATATTAACGGACTGAAATCCATTAACGACTCCTACGGCCACGGCAACGGCAACAAGCTTCTGAAAAACGCATGTCAGATTATCTGTCAGACATTTGCCCATAGTCCCGTATTCCGCATTGGCGGTGATGAATTTGCAGTCGTTCTTCAAGGAAACGATTACATCAATCGCGGCAACTTGATGAACCTGCTTCAGCTCAATATGGCCAAGTCCGAAATTACAGGACAATCCGCCTGGGAAAAGATTTCTCTTGCAGCAGGCTTCACCGTCTATCGCGGCATAAACGACTCCATCAACGCCATGCTCAAGCGAGCCGACGAAGCCATGTACCAGAACAAGAAAGAAATGAAGGCAGAAAAGCAGGCTTAAGCAGCCTTCTTTGCACCCTTGATTTTATTGACAATAAAGCTTGCGCAGAAATCAATAATCCAGGCGCAGGCAAAAGACATCCCCAGCACCAGCAGGAACACCAGCACGGATTTTTTCGGAGCGTAGGAGAACTGCTGGAAATAATAGAAGCAGAAGAAGCTGTGAATCAGCCAGATGCCTGTGGATTGATTTCCAATCACTAGCAGGGGTTTCTTGAGGACATTCTGTCGGCACGTCACCATCACGATTCCCAAGCAAAGAGACGCACCATAAAGAGCATCAAACTGGTCAAAACCCCAGACATTAGACTGCACCCAGCCATCTCTCAAAATCAGGGGAAGCAAGATAAAGACAAAGCCAGTCAAGACGCGGGCGACATTCTTCCCCTCAAACCTTGCCATGATTCGTTCCATGATCTCGTACTTAGCCATCCAGGCGCCCAGCATAAACATGGGTAAAAGAATCAAGGTGGGGCTCATCTTGATCCAGATAAAGGATGCACGCAGATAGATCAGCTTATCCCAGGTCAGAACCACATGCAAAAGCACACGTTCGGTAAAGACCGCAAGAATGGTAATCAGCACGATATCGGCATAGAGGGAACTGCGCTTCCGACTAAAGAAAGCCATCACCATCGGTGACATCAATACCAGAATCAAATAGGATGTCAGGAACCACCATTCCGCATTGAAGGTGGAATCAATGAGAAGAGCATTCTTTACCCAGCTTGCCAAATCCTTCGTAATGAAGGGACATTTCAAATACAGCCCCATGGGGATAAACACCAGGAAAACAGGCCATACTTTAAAGTAGAGTTTCTTCAGGCGGCGAAAAATGAAGGAAAGGTAAGCTTCCGTCTTATCCCCATCACCACAAGACTGCAGCTGCTTGGAGAACCCGCGATAAATGCCAAAGCCGGCCATGACCGTAAACATGGCAACGCAAACTTTTCCCAGCAGGGCCAAATGCCAGATGACAGAAGTGCCATCGCTCATGGGAATCATCGGTTCGTAAGAAGCGCCGTTTACCAATCGATAGGGGAATGCAAAAACATGATGGACCAGCATCAACATCACGGCAATGCCCTTTACTGCAGCGGTATCATCCCTACTAACACCAATGTTCCATTTGCTCATAGTTTTTCCAGAAGATAAAATATGAGGGCAAATATAGGAAATCTAAAAAAAACATACAGATGAATAAAAAAAATGTCCAATCTTCAAGCTAAACCAGCACATAGCTAGTGCTTCGGCCGCCGGCATCTTCTTGCTTCAGGATATTCTTTTCCACAAGATCCTTGATATCACGAAGTGCCGTATCCTCGGAGCATTTTGCCAACTTCGCCCACTTGGATGTTTTCAGTTTTCCATCAAAACCGTTCAGGAGTTTATTAATCATTACCCGCTGACGTTCATTGATTTCAACATCCTTGATGCGTTCCCAAAATTCAGCCTTACCCAAAGTTTTCGCTACGTACTGTTCGCTGTTTTCTAAAGCGTGCATTAGGCAATTCAAATACCAGACTAGCCATTCGGTTATATCCGCATCGTTTTGTTGGGTCAGTGCAAGAACGCGATAGTATTCTTTCTTTTCCGCAAGGATTTGCGCAGAAAGGCTATAGAAGCGTTTTTCCGAACGATCAGACTTCGCAAGCAAATAATCAGAGATTGCTCTAGCGACACGACCATTTCCATCATCAAAAGGATGAACAACAACAAACCAGAAATGAGCAACGGCAGACTTTAAAGTCAAATCCATATTGTCGTCGTCATTAAGCCATTTCAGGAATTGATCCATTTCTTTTTTCAAGACGTTCGGCAAGGGAGCCTCATAATGGACTCGTTCTCGTCCAACGCCACCCGAAACAACTTGCATTTCATGCTTACGATATTTGCCAACATCAACCTTATAAATGCCGCTATATCCCGAAGGGAACAAAGACGCATGCCAACCAAAAAGCCTTTTTGCATCAAGTTTCTTTTGGTAGTTCTGGGTCGCATCCAACAACATGGCAACCACCCCATCAATATCGCGACTTGAATTCACCATGCCTGCAAATTCAAGCCCAAGCTGACGCGCGATCGAAGAATGCACTTGCTCATAGTTCAATAACACGCCTTCAATTTCAGAGGAACGAACTACGTTCTCCGTCAAAGTTCTAATCAAAGAATCTTCCTGCTGAGAAAAGCCTACAGCACTCAACTGCCCCAGAAGTTTCCCCTGCAAGTACCTTACATTGCCAAGTAACACCTGGATCTTAGTTTGATCCCAGGTAAAATTCGGCCAGCTTTCATATTGATAGATGTACTTTACAGGTTGACGCATGCGGTAAATATACAAAATATTCACCGCATTTTTGCGGGGAATAGAAATTTAATCACCGCAAAAAAATGTTAATACAAAAAACACCCCGAAGCATTTTGATTTGCTTCGGGGCGTTTTTGTTTAAAAGCCAGATCCTCGATCAGGTCGAGGATGACATCCAGACCTTATTTCACAACAATGTTCACCAGCTTGCCAGGAACAGCGATGACCTTTACCACAGTCTTGCCGTTGGTGAATTCCTTAACGCGGTCGTTAGCCATGGCGAGGGCTTCGAGGGCGGCCTTGTCCATGTCCTTGGCGACGTTTGCCTTGGCGCGGAGCTTGCCGTTCACCTGGAACACGACTTCCACGGTGTTTTCCACAGCCTTAGAAGCGTCGGCTTCAGGCCATGCCACGTTGGTGAGGCTTTCGTTGTGGCCCAGGATGCTCCACATTTCTTCAGCGATATGCGGTGCAAAGGGCTGCAGCAACTTCACGAAGGTTTCGCAAGGTTCGCGGTAGCGCTTGTCCATCTTGATCATTTCGTTATTGAAGATCATGAGCTGGCTAATAGCGGTATTGAAGCTCATGTTCTCAATGTCAGAGGAGACCTTGATGATGGACTGGTGCATAATCTTCTGGATTTCTTCAGGAGCGGCTTCATCAGCGTAAACCGGAGCGCCGGTTGCTGAGCCTGTCGAAGCATCGTCGCCCACAACAGAACGCCATGCGCGGCCCAGGAAGCGGTTCATACCTTCGATGCCCTTGGTCTGCCAAGGCTTGGTTGCATCCAGAGGGCCCATGAACATTTTCTTGAAGAACTGGCGCAAGCGCCATCTGCTACGGCTCGGTCATGTCCGTGAACAAGTTCCCGTCCGCGACACTCGCCTTAGGCAGCAGTGCCGTTCTTTTCTTCCACTTCGTCTGTAAGGCATATTTTTTGCCGTACCCCAGATTCAATCCATCATACCAGCCCTAACAGGGAAAATGCAGACTATTAAACGGACCTTTATTGACCTAAAGGACTGCTTTATGTATATTCGTGTGCAAATAGTTTGAATCGTTCAACTCGTTTCAAACGCATGTTTTTAAGGGTATTTGCTCTTATTCTCTCGACTGAAAAACGACCAAAATTTCAAATCTTCCGAGAATAAGGCAGACGCTCACGTCCCTATTGGGGCGTGGGTTGTTTGTGCTTATGGAAGATTAAGGTTTCTTGGTCGTTACCGCAGTCGATGTAAGCATGAATGATTCCACGCCTTTTTTCGTGGCCATTTAGACTCCAGAGTAAAAGTGATATCCGATCATTCTTTTGAAGGAGCCATCGATGATTCGCCAAATCCAGGAAGCAAACGAGAAAATTAACGCCAATGTAGAACTGCTTAAAGCGTTAAAAAAACTGATTCCCAATGCTATTGGCAAAGACGGATCCATTGATGTGGATACAATTCGCTATTGGGCACAAAAAGCAACCGGTGACAAAAGCCTCGTTACCGAAGAAAGAGAAACGTTCAATTTCTTGGGAAAAGACTACGCACGACTGTTGTACTCGCTGGATACAGAAACTGTGATTGTCCCCGACAAGGAGAACAACAAGAAGTCTGAAAACAAGGACAGTGAAAACCTCTATCTTTCAGGAGACAACCTTGAAGTCTTGAAGCATCTGCGACGTTCCTATGAAGGACAGGTAAAGTGCATCTACATCGATCCTCCCTACAACACTGGGTCCGACGACTTCGTCTATAACGATAGTTTTGATTTTTCCGAAAAGGACATTGAAGAAAAGTTGGGAATCAACTCTGACTCCGAATCCGCTAAACGCATTCACAAGATGATTAGCCGCAAGTCTTCGCGTTCTCATGCAGCGTGGCTTACCTTCATGTACCCGCGCCTCAAACTAGCCCGCGACTTGATGAAAGACGACGGAGTCATTTTTATTAGCATCGACGATAATGAACAGGCAAACCTTAAGATTTTATGCGATGAAATTTTCGGAGAAGAGAATTTTTGCGGAAACCTCATTATTGAAACAGCAACAGACAACAATGCTCGGCAAATCAGCACTGATCATGAGTACATGCTATGCTGATTATTCCGGAATACTTTGAGCCATCAGTCCGGTGTCAGAGAGCCAGTGTTCCGGAGAAAGAGAGCCATAGCTATTAGCAAGGAAAGCTTATGGCAGGATAAAACTAGATGTTGGTCATTCAAAGCATTGCGTGTGCCTTTAAACTGATTGTAGGCAGGCGGCTCGCGCGAATAGGCTTATAAAATCCCGCGCGGTCCCAACATACTGTATTTGACCAAACAAATGAGCTATAAACAGGTGGCTCCACAGGTCCGGAATGATGGCTCCCATTTTTCCGGACTGGCGGCTCCGCCGCTCCGGAATAATCACTATGCTACACCAATGACGTTTTACAGCAAAAACCTTGGGTAAGAAAAAGCGAAAACGCAGAGAAAATCAAACAACAATATGAAAAGTTAAAAGCAAAAGGTCTTTCTGTTGAAAATATTGAATTGGAATTAAGAAAATGGATAAAAACACACAAGGACGAGTTATCTCAAGTAACTCATTATGACAACGTTGATGAGAAGGGCGTTTACCATGATGCAGACGTTGCTAACACAAAAATGGGCGGCTACAAATATGAAATTTTACATCCCGTAACACAAAAAGCGTGTAAAGTACCCGAAAAAGGGTTTCGTTATCCAGAAAAAACAATGCGCGAAATGATAGCAAACAACGATGTTGTTTTTGGCGATGATGAAAATGTCTTGATTAAGCCCAAAAAAAGAATTGAAAACGCAACAGAATTATTACGTTCTGTGATTTACGAAGACGGAAGAGCGGCAACAAAAATTGTGGACAATCTTTTAGCAAAAGGAGTTTTCAACCATCCAAAATCCCACGAACAAATTGCACGGATTTTAGATTTTACCACAACAAAAGACTCCATAGTTTTAGATTTCTTTAGCGGCAGCGCAACAACAGCTCATGCAGTAATGCATTTAAACGCATTGGATAAAGGCTCTCGAAAAATAATAGCTGTTCAACTTCCAGAGAATCTTGACGGAATAGAAAAGCCTAACGACACAACCAAAAACGCAATCAAGTTCCTTGACTCCATCAACAAGCCACATACGCTTGATCAAATTGGCATGGAGCGCATCCGTCGTGCAGCAAAGAAGATTAAGGAAGAAAACCCAGATTACCAGGGCGATTTAGGTTTCAAGCACTTCACCATCCAAAAGCCGGCACAAAAATCCATCGACAAAATTACCAAGTTCGACATAGGCACAAATATCGGCGACGCATCCATTTTAAAGGAATTCGACGCAGAAACCGTTCTCGCCACATGGATGGTCAATGACGGCCACACTTTCAATGCACAAGTCGAAACGATTGACCTTAAAGGCTATAAAGCATTCCGCATCAAGGACTATCTGTATCTTATTGATGAAGGAATCAGCAACGAAAATATCAAGTCTCTCTTTCAGAAATACGACGAAGACAGCAGTTTCAAGCCCAAACACATTGTTGCGTTCGGCTACAGCTTCGGCATGACAACCCTTGAAACCTTGAAGGCCAACATCAAGGGCATTAGCGACATCAACATTCAACTGGAAGTTCGTTACTAGGAGTTCGTCATGGATTTTCAGTTTGAGCAAAACCTTCCCCACCAGCAAAGGGCTGTTGATAGAATCCTGCAGGTAGTAAATTCCATTGAAAGTGAAAATTCTCTGGATTATTCCGCCAACAAAACTTTTCTTCCCAAAGATGATGAAATCAAAAAAGCCCTAGAGGTGCTACAAAAAGATTTTGACAAAGGAATGAAAAAGTTCGCTTCGGCAGAAAATCCCGAAGACAATGCCGAGAATCCCTGCATCTACATTGACGTAAAAATGGAGACCGGCACCGGCAAGACTTACGTCTATACAAAAACGATGTACGAGCTACATAAGCAACATGGAATCAGTAAATTCATCCTTGTAGTTCCTAACCTTGCCATCAAAGCTGGTGCTGCAAATTTTCTCAAGAGTCCCGATATAAAAAGGCACTTTGAAAAAGACTGCGAATACGGCACAGAAATTCGTCTGTTTGAAGGAACAGGGCAGAAAAGCTCCGGCAAAAGAAAAATGTTCCCTTCCGTCGTTTCGGGTTTTTATCAAAATCCCGGTCAGTCCGATAAGTACATTTCCGTATTGCTACTGAATAGTGCTCTACTCATCAATTCCAACTACATCAAGGATGATTTTGATTACGGCATCGGGAACTATTATTGTCCATTAGACGCACTCAAGGCGACAAGACCTATAGTAATTATTGACGAACCCCATCGTTTTTCATCAGAAACGAAAGTCATCAATTCCATCATGAATAAGCTTTGCCCCCAAATGCTTATTCGTTTCGGAGCAACGTACCCCGAAGTCGTTATCGGCAAGGGAAAGTCAAAGCAAATTGTCAAGGATTATAAAAATCTCGTCTATAATCTTGACGCCTATGATTCATTCCAACAGAATCTTATTAAAGGAATCGCCAAGGAACACATACCTCAATCTAAAGATGCTGAGAACATCAAAATCCGCGTGGATTCCATAGATTCGAAAGCAGGAAACATCAAGTTCACCAGGAAGGATGCAACCAACAAAAATAAACAGAAAACGCTGATCATAGACGAACTTCTCTCCGAAATTCATGATGATTTCGGCAACCTAAGAATCGATTCCTTTGAATCCAAGAACTCTGTTCTGCTCTCCAACGGCGTAATCTTGAAAGAGGGCTCGTACATCACTCCAGATATGTACGCAACACCCTATCAACGATCCATGATTCAGATGGCAATCAGCAGACATCTAGAAACGGAACGTCAGAACTTCAAACGAGAAGATAAAATTAAAACGCTAGCCCTATTCTTCATTGATGATATTTCCGCATATCGCGAGAAAAACGGCTACATCAAAAGAACTTTTGAGGAAGTTCTAAAGAAAGAAACCAAGTCCCTCATAAGCAAGTTGGATTCCTCCGAAAAAGAGTATAAAGATTACCTGGAAAGCTCCCTGAAAAACATTGAGGACTCCCACGGTGGTTACTTTGCTGAAGACAATTCTTCTAGCGACGAAGAAATTTCCAAGCAGGTGAATGAAATTCTGAATGACAAAAAGGCCCTTTTGTCTTTTGATAATCCAAGACGTTTCATCTTCTCGAAATGGACTCTGAAGGAAGGCTGGGACAATCCTAATGTTTTCACAATCGCTAAACTTCGTTCCAGTGGAAGCGAAATCAGCAAGCTCCAAGAAGTCGGTCGCGGCCTCCGTCTGCCCGTAAACGAATCCGGTAAACGAATTACCGACGAAGAATTTACACTCAATTACATCGTGGACTATACGGAGCAGGATTTCGCAGACAAGCTTGTTGCCGAAATCAATGGCGAGCGAAGCGAACTCATGTTCATAACAGAAGAACAGCTTCAAGCTTATGCAAAGAAATTTGGTCTTGACGTAGATGAATTATACGATGAACTTTATGGAAAGAAATTCATTGGTCGTCGCAAAGACGATATGCCCGGCTATCCCGTCAATAACGACAATGCCGACGCCTTTGAAAGCGAATATCCAGATTTGTTCAAGCATAGCGCCACAAAGAAAAAGATTGTGGACCGCAACAAACATCCCGAAAAGAAGAAAATCGGAATTCGCAATGAGAACTACAAGGTTCTAAAAGATATTTGGCTCAAGATGAACGAGCATTATATGCTCACTTTCGAAGAAAGCATCAATAACGAACTATCCAAAGCCTTGCCAGGGCTCATCAAACAAGATCTATTCGGGAAAACCGTTCTTACAAGTTCCAGACAAGAACTTGTTACCGAAAATGGTATTGCAACGTTGAAGGACTCCAGTTCCAAAACATACGAAACGGAGAAACCTATTCCTTACGGAAAATTTCTGCAACGTATTCAAGCCAAGGAATCTATTCCTGTCGTAGAAATGCACAAGGCGATATGTGATTTTGCAAAAAATGGCGGCGAGCCAATGTTCAACGAGAAATCGCTTTATAACATCTGCCGCGCCCTCCATGACTGGAAAATCGCAAACTTGATGGGTCGATTCAGCTATCAGAAAATTGAACGAAAGAGAATCAAGAAGACTTCTCTGAATGACGATAATGGCAACGCAGAAAAGTTCATTCAGCAAGGTCTCATCGGAACGCAAGCAGACAACAGTAATGTTCCCGAAAAATACCTCTATGATGCCATAACCTTTGATTCACCCTTGGAAAAGGAAGATATTCAAAACGACATCGATGGTGTAGACGTATTCGGCAAAATCCCTCGCAAGACAATCCAGATTCCAACAATACTTGGCGAAACCTACAGCCCCGACTTTATGTACATAGTAAAGCGAAAAGACAAGAAGGAGCTCAATCTCATTGTGGAATGCAAGGATGTCAAAGACGCAGAAACAGACCTGCGTGGCGGAGAGAAACTTAAAATTGAATCCGCAAAGATATTCTTCGAAAGTCTCTCTTCAGCAGGGGTCAAAGTTCACTTTGAAAAACAGATCAAGACTCAAAATCTGAAAGAAATTATTGAAAACCTTTAAGAGCAAAAAGCACGTAGTCCAAAAGACTACGTGCTTTCTACTTCCACGCTTTCAATTTCGTGTTCAAAATATTCCTGAAGTCCGATCAACGTATCAAGGAGAATTCCCTCTTCGCCATTGTCATTATCTCCAGGACTGGATATACTATCAACCTTCCCCACCAACACATCGCCATCCGTTAATTTCAACTTGATAGTCTTACCAACATATTTGCGATATTTCCATTGGTAAGTGCAAGCCGCCTGTTGTTTTTGCGTCATTCTTTTCTTAGCACGATTCTTTGCTCTAAAAGAGCGGAGATCGTGTTGCCAAGACTTCAGCAACTCGTACAATTCCACCGTGTCAACAACAGTCTTGAATTCTTCTTCCTTAGCATCGTCCTCGTGGAAAAGCTGCTCAATGGTAGTCTTATCCTTATTGATGTCTATAACAGACATATTTGCACTAGGTCCGCCATTTTCTTTCTTGCCATCAATAACTTCTTTGAAGTCATCCATATACCATTTATGGAATTGCCTAAAGTCATCGTTCAACCAATCTTGCAAAACCGGATTTTCATGATCCAACACAGCATCTATTCTTTTTTCGTTGAATAGTTCGTATTCTTCTATATGGTATTTCATCTTTCAAGCTCCAGATATGCGAATATCATTTCATAATCTAATAATATTTTATTGACATCTTTTGTCATTTACTTTTATATAGATTTCAATCAAGGCACAACAGATGTAGGAAATAGAGATAGGTTATGTGACAAGTGCCCGCCAATTATTCTGTGGAGGAATAAATAATGAATATTCAAGCTTTTAAGGATTCAATTAGAGAACGTATGTCCACAGATGATAATTGGGATTTTGCAGTGAACAAATGTAATGAAAAAGAGATTGAAATTCTGTGCGAAGACATTGAAGGCACCGCCGCATACATTGAAACGCAATGCACTGCCGACGAACTTTCCTGGATTTCTGAAATTTGGGACCATGTCGCCGCCAAAACACAAAGTATTAGATTTATCCGCAGCCTCGAAGTGGCCATCAAGAAATATCCTGAAGAGGATGAAAATATCATCTTCGAGAAAACCTTCAATGCGCTTATGGAGCCATTGACGAAGATTTTGAAGCGGAGTTTTAAGAAAATAAGAAGCATTTTACATTCCGTAACTAAATGAGGCTCAAAATGCAAACAGTAAAAATCATGCTCGACTTTTTACAAGGTCCAATTTGGACAAGTGATGTAGAAACAGGCAAACCTCAAACAGGCATTTCTATCATTGATGAAAACGAAGAAATCCGTCAACTGAATTTCAAGATACAAGATATGTTTGACGGGTATTACGAATTCAACTCTCACGATCAAGCTTGCTGGTTTAACAAAGAGCAAGAAAAGGCTGATAAAGAAAAGATGCTAGCCATGATGACAGAACTCATTGAATTGCTGAACAAAATCAACGACGGATCATTCACCATCGATGACCAGGAAACCGAAAGAATTAAGGCATTGTAATTTAGAAGGAAAGGTTAGAAAATGGAGGAAAAATGAGTTTGATCCATTCTTACGGGCGTATCATCAACAGCGAATTGATACAATCTCCGTATAAAGAATCCATTGATTGGAATGCAAGTGGATGGTGGAACGGACACTTCATCGTCATTGACGAAAAAGAGGACATCCTCGTTCTTCAATCAACAAATGAGGCAACAGGGTATGCGACAATTGAAATCAAAAGTGACGGTTTCAATGTTATCGGCAAGCCTTCTTTTTATACAAACGACACTGTAAAAATCAAGGCAAAGAATAAAACAGGGCGCATATACAGCGTTACCTATCATTTCGCAAAGGAATGTTTCCGTTATATGGTAGATTACGGAGATCGGAAATCCACCTGCTGGTACTATGACAACGATCTGGAAAAGGCAAAAGTTGAATGTCCATAAACTACACCGAACTTTCCAAAGAAATTTCCTACGCCCTGCGTCACGCACCTTGGGAATACGAACTTGAATTGGACGCAGAGGGATTCGTTCCCATCAAGCAACTGTTGTCCGCTTTGAATGAATCTGGTCAATACGAGCGAAACATAGTCCAGGCGGACCTCGAACATATCATTGAAACTTCAGAAAAGAAACGTCATGAGATTGTCGGAGACAAAATTCGTGCATTGTACGGACATTCTGTGCCCCAGATGATTCAGAAGATTCCAGGAATTCCACCAGCAATTCTTTATCACGGAACAACGCATAAGGCAATCGCCACAATTATGAGCGAAGGTCTGAAGCCAATGCAACGCCAATATGTTCATCTTTCCGTAGATACCGACATGGCAACGCAAGTGGGAAAAAGACGAGACTCTGAGCCCATCATTCTGCAGATTGATACTGCAAAAGCCATCATTTCAGGAACCAAATTCTATATCGGGAATGATAAAGTATGGCTCTGCGATTTCGTGAAGGCGGAAGCTATAAAATAACCTTTAGGTTATATTTCCCAAAAAATTTATAATAGATTTACATACTATTGACTAATAGATTTACATAAATTATATTAAGAGAAATACATAGGTTTTTTATGTTAAATCGAGATATAACTATCGCAATATTGGACAAGGCAGCCAAATTTCCCGTAATCACGCTTACAGGCGTTCGCCAGTGCGGCAAAAGCACTTTGCTCAAGCAATGTTTTGCGAATTACACTTACGTTTCTTTGGAAGATCCAGACGTTCGCACAATCGCACAGGAGGATCCTAGAGGATTTTTAAAGAATTACGGAACCAATGTGATCATAGATGAGGCACAACGTGTTCCGGAACTTTTTTCGTACATACAGACCGCCGTCGATTCCAACAGCAAATGCGGTCAATACATACTCTCCGGGTCCCACAATTTTTTGTTGATGGAACAGATTTCCCAAAGTTTGGCTGGTAGGGCATGCATTCTGGAGCTAGCTCCGTTCTCAATCGGCGAGCTTTCAAAATCCAATGTTCGCCCACAAACCCTAAATGAATACCTGCTAAAAGGAAGTTACCCAAGGCTGTACGACAAAAAAATATCTTCAAAGGAATATTTTTCATCGTATACGCGGACTTACGTTGAACGAGACGTTCGCCTACTACGAAACATTTCCAATGCCGCAGCATTCACCCGTTTTCTAAAACTTTGCGCCTCACGCGTAGGGTCTGTCCTCAACATTGCAGAACTGGCACAAGATGCAGGCATCAACGTAGCGACAGCCAATGCGTGGATTTCCATCCTCGAAGCCAGCTTTATCGTGTTCAAGCTCCAGCCCTACTACCGCAACTTTTCGAAACGGCTGATAAAATCTCCCAAACTGTATTTCTACGACACCGGTCTGCTTTGCTATTTGCTGAATATTTTCAACGAAAAACAGTTGACCCAATGCGGCATAAAGGGAAACATCTTTGAGTCCATGATTATTGCGGAATGTCTTAAACAGCACAGGTTTGCAGGCATTGAACCCCAGGCTTATTTCTGGAGAGATTCCAATCAGCAGGAAGTGGATTTGCTCATTGAAAACGAAGATGGACTATGGGCCTACGAAATCAAGTCTGGAGAAACAATGAACAGCAAATTCTACGATTCGCTGAATAAGTTCGCAAACCTTTCTGGAATTGAGTCCACCCACACTTCGGTCGTTTACGGCGGCGACAAAATGTTCCGTGGGGAGAAAGCCAACTACATTCCATGGGATAAAGTACAGTTCGTTTAAACGATACAAAAACACCCCGAAGCATTTTGATTTGCTTCGGGGCGATTTTGTTATCTATAGTCGCTTTAAAGAATTTATATTACACTAGTGTAAAACCGGAGTTTCCCATGAAAGAACTTTATGCAGAAACCTATTATATCGAAGACTCTCGAAATAATAGCGAGTGGGATAGAGAGCCAAGCCTAAATAAGGCCAACACAAAGGCCGCCAACGAATTTTTCTGCGATTTCTACAACTTAGTAAGAAAGTTTGAAGATTCATTTCGGTACAGAGGCTTTCAACTAGATATCTTTGAAACTGA
This sequence comes from Fibrobacter sp. UWEL, assembly GCF_900142535.1. Classification (NCBI taxonomy): domain Bacteria; kingdom Pseudomonadati; phylum Fibrobacterota; class Fibrobacteria; order Fibrobacterales; family Fibrobacteraceae; genus Fibrobacter; species Fibrobacter sp. UWEL. Next base: position 102,304 of record NZ_FRBE01000011.1, on the reverse strand, counting down.
CAAATCAGAGAATATCTGGACACTCGCCAAAGAATATGCCGGATGCGAACTACCACCTAGTTCCGCCATTTTAAAAGAGATCCCTTTCGCAAACATGTTCAGTCGAATAATTTATTTTGGAGACAACGAAGCACATTCCATTTTAGCCAACAGCTTTAGAGAAAAATTTTGCATTGACGACAAGGAAGAACCTTTTGAAATCTTTGAGGCAAATACATTTGACAATCACAATTCGGCACTTTGGTACATTGTTGAAGGACTTTGGATTTTAAGATTCGAAAAATTTTCCTTGATAGTTTCTCTAGGAACCGATGAATAACATCGTCTACAAGGTTGGAAATTATAACGAGGTCTAAGTATGGACATAAACATTTTCAGCAATATTTCATGGCGCGGCAGGGTCGCATATGCAATCATGTGTTTGGAACAATATCTGATGACAAAAGAGCCAGATAAAGATTGGACACCATTGTCTAGGAAACTTTGGACAATCACAGATGGAAAAATGTTTCTTGACGAGTGGTCCGATAGAATTGTCGACCTGCTTCCGGAATGCATTTTTGCATTCAAGGACTACGCATCTTCCGACTTCACCTATCTTTCTGAAGAAGAATATAACACCTTCAAAAACCTGTATGATGGTTTAGACGAAGACTTCGCTCAACTCATGGAAAACATCCACGAAATGGAAGAAGTCTATGCATACACTGTCATAGACGATAACGGCGAAAATGCGCAGAGGTTCTTGAAGAGATAATAAGCATTCTTGAAAAGAACAACATCCCTCTTCCAGACTACAGCCTTGTTGCATTTTCAAAGTTTGATGAAAAAGAAGGACGAGGAGAAGCATTTGACGGAACAAAACTTTCCATCGTATTAAACAAAAACAACCCGCAATAAAGCCAGGGCGTTACGGGGGCGGCGATTGAGCCCCCGTTAGAAGGGGTAGCGGAAGCCCCTGGGTGGGTGTATAGAAAAAGGCCCGCCGAAGCGGGCCTGATTATAAGGGCGGGAGGGGCTGAAGCGAGGGGGAAACCTCCCCCCCACCTCAAACCAACTTATTGGCGCTCTTCGAGCGCAGTAATCTGCGGCTCGGCAATGCCCACGCAAGCGTGGTCGCTGCACTCGCCTTGCGATTACTTCACAACGATATTCACCAGCTTGCCAGGAACTGCGATAACCTTAACAACAGTCTTGCCGTTAGTGAATTCCTTCACGCGGTCATTTTCCATGGCGAGGGCTTCGAGAGCAGCCTTGTCCATGTCCTTGGCGACATTTGCCTTGGCGCGGAGCTTGCCGTTCACCTGGAACACGACTTCGACGGTGTTTTCCACAGCCTTGCTTGCGTCGGCTTCAGGCCATGCAACATTTGTCAAGGAACCTTCGTGACCGAGGATGCTCCACATTTCTTCGGCGATGTGGGGTGCGAAGGGCTGCAGGAGCTTTACGAAGGTTTCGCAAGGTTCGCGGTAGCGCTTGTCCATCTTCATCATTTCGTTGTTGAAGATCATCAGCTGGCTAATGGCGGTATTGAAGCTCATGTTTTCAATGTCGCTTGTGACCTTGATGATGGACTGGTGCATAATCTTCTGGATTTCTTCCGGAGCGGCTTCGTCAACGAAGATGGGAGCTGCATCGTCGTCGCCTACCACAGAACGCCATGCGCGGCCCAGGAAGCGGTTCATGCCTTCGATGCCCTTGGTCTGCCAAGGTTTCACGGCATCCAGAGGACCCATGAACATTTCGTACAAACGAAGGCTATCTGCGCCGTAGTCGCGAACCACGTCGTCCGGGTTCACAACGTTCTTCAGGGACTTACTCATCTTGGCAACGATCTGCTTCAGTTCGATGTCGGTACCCTTCTTGAAGAACTTGCCGTTCTTTTCTTCCACTTCGTCGGTGGGAACCTTGGAGCCGGCTGCGTCTTCGTAAGCGAAGGCAAGGATCATGCCCTGGTTAAAGAGCTTCTGGAAGGGTTCGTCGGTAGAGACGAGGCCCAGGTCGAAGAGGACCTTGTGCCAGAAACGGCTGTACAGCAAGTGGAGCACAGCGTGTTCTGCACCGCCCACATACAGGTCGACAGGCATCCAGTACTTTTCAAGTTCCTTGGCCAGGAATGCGTCGCCGTTGCAGGCGTCGATATAGCGGAGGTAGTACCAGCAGGAGCCAGCCCACTGCGGCATGGTGTTGGTTTCGCGAACGCCCTTACGGCCGTTCTTGTCTACAACGTTAAGCCATTCGGTTGCGTTGGCCAGCGGAGACTGACCGCCGTCACCCGGCTTGTAGTCCTGCAAGTCCGGCAGCTGAACCGGCAGCTGGTCGTCATCGACGGTAGAGATTTCGCCATCTTCCCAGTGGATGATGGGGAACGGTTCGCCCCAGTAGCGCTGACGGCTGAAGAGCCAGTCACGGAGCTTGTAGTTCACGGTAGCCTTACCGATCTTGTTGGCTTCGAGCCATTCGATTACCTTAGCCTTGCCAGCTTCCTTGTTGAGGCCGTTGAGGCAGAGGGTGTCGTTCTGGCTGTTGATGTAGGTGCCGTCGGCAGCCCAGCATGCTTCGCCAGCGAGAACCTGAGGCTTCACGTCTTCCGGGCAGGATGCGTCCGGTTCCATGATGCAGATAACAGGCAGGTTGAACTTCTTTGCAAATTCAAAGTCGCGGGTATCGTGGGCGGGCACTGCCATGATAGCGCCGGTGCCGTAGCCAGTCAAAACGTAGTCAGCCACCCAAACCGGAATCTTGGTGCCGGTCAGCGGGTTGATGGCGTAGGAGCCAGAGAACACGCCGGTCTTTTCCTTGGCGAGTTCGGTTCGGTCCAGGTCGCTCTTGAGGGCGGCGGCATGAACGTAGGCTTCCACAGCATCCTTCTGTTCCGGGGTAGTGAGGGTCGGAACCAGCTTGTGTTCAGGAGCCACCACCATGTAGGTTGCACCAAACAGGGTATCGCAACGGGTGGTATAAACGCGGAGCTTGTTTTCGGTAGCGTTGCCGTTGGCATCAGCAATGGCGAAGTCCACTTCTGCACCCTGGCTCTTGCCGATCCAGTTCTTCTGCATGTCCTTCACGCCCTGGGGCCAATCCAGCTTGTCCAGGCCCTTCAGCAAGCGGTCGCCATAATGCGGGATGCGCATGAGCCACTGCTTCAGGTTACGGCGTTCCACTTCCTTGGTGCCGCACTTTTCGTGAGAACCGTCGTTCAAAACTTCTTCGTTAGCGCAAACAATCTTGCAGTGCTTGCACCACCAGACCTGAGCGTCGGCGTAGTAAGCGAGACGCTTGGAATCCTTGAACTTGCGAACTTCTGCTGCACCCTGAGCCTGAACGTCGGCGGGAATAGGCAGTTCTTCAATGGGGCGGCCCTTCTGCTGTTCGTCATCGAACCAGGTGCCGTAAAGGCGCTTGAAGATCCACTGGGTCCACTTGTAGTACTTGGGGTCGGTGGTGTTCACTTCCTTTTCCCAGTCATAGCTCAGGCCAAGGCGCTGGATCTGACGGCGGAAATTGTCGCAGTTCTTCTTGGTGGTGATTGCCGGATGAGTACCGGTCTGGATTGCATACTGTTCTGCAGGCAAACCGAAAGCATCCCAACCCATGGGGTGCAAGACGTTAAAGCCCTTGCTGCGCTTGTAGCGGCAAATGATATCCGTTGCAGTGTAACCTTCCGGGTGACCCACATGGAGGCCTGCGCCGCTGGGATACGGGAACATGTCCAGGCAGTAGAACTTGGGCTTAGACTTGTCGGTGCCAGTCTTGAAGGTCTGATGTTCAGCCCAGTAAGCCTGCCACTTGGTTTCAATTTCTTGCGGATTATACTTTGCCATTTTTAAGACACCTCTTGCGAACCATCCTGGAAGCTGGATCCTTCGACTTCATGCCTACGGCATTTCGCTCAGGATGACACGCGGGATAAATTTTACGGCGAAAAGATAGAAAAAAGGAATCCCGCCTAGCAGGACTCCCTTTTTTGAAAGCACATAAACCACTCTGTTGTTATTCTTCCTTGCATTCGCCATTAGCAGCAAGTTGGCAAACGGGTTCCCATTCTCCCGCTTCTGTGTAGACATACTTTACGCTGGTTCCCGCCAATCCAAGGGAGCCTTCGTTTTCCGATGGTCTATAAACAACGCAGGTATCCCCCACCTTCGTATCTTCCTTGGTGCACTGTTCACTTACACTGGGGCCAGCAGGTTTTCCCGTTTCCTTCCAGACTCCGCTATTGCAGATAAAATAATAGTCCGTATGAAATCGGCCGCTATAAACGGTAAAAGTATCCACCACACCTTCGTTTTCTGCAGTACAGGATTCTACAGGATCACGATATTCAGACGGTTGCCATGTTCCTTCTGTACAGCGGTAATACTCATCTGTCCCCCCAACCTTATCGCTCTTAACAGTTTTATAGCTACCCTCTTCACCACATTTTTCCGTGGTTTGGGGAAGGTCATTTGACGCAGAAGATGACGAATCGTCACCACAGGCGGCAAGTGAGAAAACTGCCCCAGCAACAAAAGTTGCACAGGCCATATAATTCAAAAGACTGCGTAATCCTCGCATAAATCCTCCTAAATTTTCATGCAGTTAATATACAAAGCTACCATTTCACACACCACCTTTTACGAAAAAAAGTTATAATTCAAGTATGATGATTCGCAAGTCTTCCAAGTCGGCACTTTCCATTCTCGTCCTCACTCTTTTTGGGGCAGCCTCTGGTGTATTCGCCCAGGGCGTTTTTGAAGGTTCCGGTGAAGAAGAAAGCGAAGTGTCCAATTGCGTCGGAGACGGCTGCGGAATTGAATTCCCCACGGAGCCCGCACAAGAAGACCCGCAAGTGATGAATACATACGGCGAGGATACAACCGCCGTTCAAATCGCAAGCGATTCCCTCCAGCAGGATTCTGTTCCAACAGCTCATCTTGACGACGAAGAAGATGCCCGTGACTATTTCGTCGAGTCCGCCAGTGAATTTAGGGCCCGTAAGGAAGGTTTCTCCCGCCGCATCCGTTTTGGCGTGAGGGCAGGAGGCGGAATCAACATCCCGTTCGGGGATAACGATGGCTGGAAAATAGGCTACGGTTTCGGTGGGGGCATTGCAGCAAGGCTGCCTCTGACCAGCGGCGGCCTTGGAATCGCCAGCGGTATTGAATTCGGCTACCGCCAATTCAATTACGACGGAAAGACCGAATTCAGTAAGGACGAGGCTACTGTCAGCCAATTGTTATTTGAAATCCCCCTCACCTTGCAATACGCCTTTGACGAAGAAGGATTCTTTTTCGGGGTAGGTGGAAACATCCAGCTGAAGATGGCCGGTGAGTCTGATTTTACCCAGAAAATCGATACCGACCAAATCCAGAGCAAGGATAAACGCCATAATACGCTCCCCTCCACAGGCGTTGAGGCAGGCGTCACCGCGGTTTTGGGCTTTACTTTCAACGATTGGAGCCAGCTGGACGTTCGCGGCACCTTCAACTTCACCAACCTGCTGGACCAAGACGTGATTGCGGAGTCCAGCCTGATGGGTACGGCCCTGCACGTTCTCTACGTGAATATAGGATTCACATTCCTCCTTTAAAATCGGAGCATTTAGTTCCAGTTCTACGATTGACGTTTACTTATGCGAGATTCCTCGCATAAGTAAACTTTTTTTTAGGGGCGTTTTAATAGCTAATAAAATATTTTTACCCACAAGTGTGCAACAACCTTTTGTTATTATTTTAGCATGAATTTCTTTAAACTGCCTGTTTTAGCTCCTGTTGTATTGGCTCTGTCACTGAACGCATTCGCCCAGGACGACGATGGAGAATGGGTCTCCGCCGAAAGCGCACCGGAAGCATCTGAATCCGCCCCCGCCTACGACGGCTCTACCGATAGCGAATTCGCAAACGACGAAGAATACGCCAGCGCTTACGCTCGCTACAAGACCCAAACTACAAAGAAAGCCGATATTAACCGTCAGCGTAACGAAGGATTCTCCCGTACAGTGATGCTTGGCGTTCGAGCACAGGGTGGTATCAACACCTTCTACGGAGAAGGTTCCGATGGCTGGGGCATGGGTTTCCAGGGTGGTGCAGGTCTTATGCTGAAGATGAACCTAGGTATCAAGAACTTGAGCCTGGTTCCGGAACTGACCTTCAACTACCGTCGCTACAATTTCGAAAAGGATATGGGCGTCTACACAAACGAATCCCAGATCGACATCTACATGTTCGAAATTCCCTTGATGGTCCGCTACACCTTCGAAGACTACAATCTCTTCGCCGGTCTGGGCGTGAATCTGGGTCTAAAGCTGAAAGGAACTTCCGAATTCAGCAGTAGTGGCGGAACCCGCTACAACACCGTGGCAACCTCCGGTATGGAAGTGGGTGGCGCACTGGATCTAGGTTACATGTTGAGCCGTTTCATTCACATCAACCTCCGCACGGTCGTTTGCTTCACTAGCCTGCTGAACGATGCACTGGTCGCAGAAGAACTGTTCTACGAATCCAAGTTCAACACCATCTATACATCCTTCGGCATAAGCTTCTTGTTCTAACCGCTCACTGGACCACCCAGGACGTTAGAAAAAAGACGACTTTATGAAAATAACCCGTGGATTTGTTCCGCGGGTATTTTTTTATTTCATAAAAAAAAGAGGGGGCAGAGCCCCCATGCATCATAACCCATCCCGAGGTCCCTTCCTTCAATATTTGAGGAGGCGCTTCAGCGTCCCTCAACGAGCAAGGCTAGGCAAGCAAGTGCACAGCGCTTGCGATGCCGACGAATTGCGACGGGGGTCTAGGGGGCAATGCCCCCTACATCATAAACTCCCCGACGATTTATATATGGCTGGATTTGAGTGGAAGCTTCGCTTCCCTCAAACGAGCAAGGCTAGGCAAGCAAGTGCACAGCGCTTGCGATGCCGACGAATTGCGACGGGGTCTAGGGGGCAATGCCCCCTACATCATAAACTCCCCGACGATTTATATATGGCTGGATTTGAGTGGAAGCTTCGCTTCCCTCAAACGAGCAAGGCTAGGCAAGCAAGTGCACAGCGCTTGCGATGCCGACGAATTGCGACGGGGGTCTAGGGGGCAATGCCCCCTACATCATAAATTCCGAAGTTTCTGTAATTCTCTCTTGATGAGTCTGCGTTCAACTCCAAAGAAGCTTTCATTTCCTTCGATGGCATCCTTATAGATAGCCATAGTCAGTTCCGGTTCATTCGCCAGGAGAGACAGCACAATGCAGCTTCTCAAGAACAGTTCGTCCATAGCTCGCATTTCATAGTTGTCGTAGAACTTGGCAATATGGATAGCAGCCTGGGCGTAATCCTTGGCGCGGGCAGCTTCCATGATGTTGAACTCATCACGGAAGGATGCGGGTAGGCCGTTCTTCTGGACCAGCTCACGAACCTTCACGTAGACCGCATTGGTATCGCGAGTTTCCAGCGGAATTCTGCGAATCCATTCCACGTACTCATCACGGAATTTCTGGAACTCCGCAGATTTTTCAAGAGAATCCGCCTTGACGGAATCTACCGCAAGTTCTTCTGGAATACGGGCAGAACTATCCTGCGCTTCCTTCTCAAATTCCTTCAACAGGTATTCCGCATAGCTCAACAGGCCGCGGGCCACAAAGGGATCTGCACCCTGCTTCAGCATGGCTTCCACGCGGGCGGCACGGCGGGGCTCGTTATCCTTGGGGTCAAGGTACTGTTGCCAGCAGACTTCACAGGAGTCGAACATCTGGACAATGTGAGCCTCAGAGTGGGTAAAGCGGGCTTCCTCGGCACGGTTATCCACCATGGGGACGAACACGCTGTTAGGCTCCACGCCATCCAACAGGGCGGAAACCATCTTGTTGGTGAACAGGAAGTTTCTTTCGCCAAAGAACTCAGGTTCGCGATGAATGCGGTTGAATTCCTCCACCAGCTTGGGGTCCGTGCTGAAACGTCCAATGCCCTTCTGGAAAACGGGCTGGTCGCTGGCGATCATGATGATGTCCGGTTCGTCGGTAGACTTGTAGAGACTTACATAGGGGAAGTTCTTGTCCAGAGCCTTCAAGATGTTCAGGAACATGAGATCGTTAAATTCGTAGGTCTGAATCCACTGCACCCAAAGTCCGCCCGGTTTCATGTAACGGCGCATCTTGGCGTAGAATTCATCAGCGAAGAGACCAGCCACACCGCTCACCCAGGGATTGGAGGGCACGCTGATGATCATGTCGTACTGGCGACGGTTAGTATGGAAGAAGGTGGTGGCGTCATCAATAAAGATATGAATGCGGGGATCGTCGTAACCGCGGTTGTTCCAGGGGTAGAAACCCTTGGCCAGATCCATCATGGCTTCTTCAATTTCAACGCAGTCGAAATCCTTCAGCAGCGGGTCAGCCAGCAGGTAATGAGCGCCCATACCGCTACCGAAGCCCACCATGGCGGCATCGTAAGGTTTATCCATCACAGCCATGGGCATGAAGGCGGTGGCAGCCTGAGTCAGTTCGTCACTGGCAATGGGAGCCTCGCGATCCTTACTCATGCTGGCGTCAGCCTTACCATTGGTCTTCACGTAATAATGGACCGGAGATTCATGGAAACTGATGGTCGCGGTTTTTCCATCGATGACTCGAATTTTCTCGTCCGGATGCAAGTTCTTGTATGCACGGAAAGCGCCGGAGGTAATAAGAGAGGGATCGAACTTCACGAATAAAGCGGGTAACACCATCACAGCGGCCACCACATAGAACATAACGCTACGGCGCCAACGCTTGCGGTAGACTGCAATCAGGATAAAGCCGATGGCAAAATCCAGAATAGCAGCAAGAACCAGAGCGCCCTTCAGCTGGAGCAGCGGGAGGAGCAAGAGGCCACCGCCAGCGGAACCGAGAATGGAGCCCAGAGTGTTCCAGCCGTAAACCTTACCGATGGGAGCTTCGCTCTTGAAGGCGCGGGTCAGAATCAAGGTGATGAGCGGGAGCGTCATGCCAGCGAAGAAGCTGGTGGGTACCATCCACAAGAGGGACAGAGCGTACTTAAAGAGACTCCAGCAAACGTAACCATCAGAAGTGGGATTGAAAATCTGGTTGGCCTCATTCATCATGGCCCAGAAAGGCTGATGGAAGTACAGCGTACACAGGGCAAAGAAGGCCATGAAAATCTGCGCCAGAGACAACACGATAAGAGAGTCCTTCTTCAGGAGCTTACCGCTAACAGCGCTGCCCAACGCAAGGCCCAGAATGAAGGCGGAAAGCATCTGGTCAAAGCTATGGCTAGAAGACCCCATGAGCAGGGACAGCAGACGAGTCCAGACGATTTCGTACACGAAGGAAGTCAAGCCCGTGATGGCCGCAATCCAGAGCCAGGTGGTCTTGGGAGGCATGGGCAAGTTATGCTTTGCCACATAATCTTCGTTGGGATCTTCTTCGGTAGCGTCCACCCCTTCGGATTCATGAACGGGAGAAGTTGAAAGCCCGATAAAGCTAAAGATGGCAGCCAGCAGGAAGTTAATGCCGGCGGCAACGCACAAAGTTGCGTGGTTCCCTACGTTAGGAATCAGCAAGTAGCTGGTAGCGAGAATACCGATGGCAGAACCCAAGCTATTGGTGAAGTAAAGCATGGGCAGGGAGACTTCCGCACCGCTCTTGCGCATGAGACCAGCAGCAATGAAGGGGAACGTCATACCCACCGCAATAGCAATCGGCAAGGTGGAACCTGTTGCCAGAAGCACCTTCACGATTTCTGCCCCGCGGGAGCTAAGACCTGCGGTAAATTCCGAAGTGAAGAATATTCCCGTTAAAAGATTGTACAGCGGGTGGTACGCCACACCGCCAATACCGATGGCAAGTTCCACCAGGCCGTAACCCAGGAGGGGGCGCTTGGTTTTCGTCACCAGCCTGCCAGCCACAAAGCTACCGATGGCAAGGCCACCCATGTAAATACACAGGGTCAGAACCTGACCATAGCTGGAATGTCCCAGGAACAGCTTTAAATAGCGAGCCCAGGAACCTTCGTAAATCAGGCCTGCAAAACCCGACAACGCAAATAGAAAATAAATGAGAATATTCATGGCGTAAATTTATACAAATTACGTCACGATAGATGCAAACAAATGTTTATGCGTCTTCTTTCTTATCGGACTTATCAGAGCGAACAATAGAAGCCATCTTCTGAGTCAATCGAGCCGCAATGGAGGCGTCTTCCTTATCGCTCTTTTCGGCTGCAGCCTTTTCAGCAGCGGCGGCCTTAGCGGCGGCAATGGCTTCCTGAGTCCAAGGGGTGAGACCCACCACGTTATCCACGGGAAGAGAGAATGCAATGCCCTGGCCCATAGTGTCGAGACCAGCCTTCTGGTAGAGAGCATGGAGCACGGCATCCTTAATTTTCACATCCACCAGAATCATGACGATTTCCTTTTCCGGCTGGATTGCAATCTGGAAAAGGGATTCCGCTTCCTTATTGGCGGTACCACGAGCATTCAGGATGGTGCCACCGCGGGCGCCTGCTTCCTTGGCGGCGTCCATGACAGCTTCAGAAAAACCAGCGTTCACAATGCAGAAAATTACTTCGTGATTGAATCCGTTCATTTTTCATTTCTCCGAACCGCATCGCGGTTGTCACTTAAAAAATTAAAGATGGACTTGCCAATAACACTTGCCATGGGAATGGTATAGGCAATGCCTTTTCCGCCCACGATGGTATTGAATTTTTCTTCCAAGCTTTCAAGAGCAGCCTTCAGTTTATCTTCACCGATAATGCTGAAAATTGCCGCACGGTCCGATTCCGTGAGGCCCATAGCGGAGGCAATTTCACGAGGGGCAGTGCCCTTACCGTAAATCACCATCTGCATATTGACGCCAAAGCTTTGAATGTGGTCCATATAGAAATCCGCCTTGGCGCGGGTCACCACCGTAATCAGGACCTTAAGTCGGTTCATGGAAACGGCGGAATGTCCATCGGGGACAACGTGTCCTCGCCTTACGCTAGCAAATCTTTTCCCAAAATCAGCCATTTCCTACCTACACAAAATCGATGATCTGTTCGTCATCCGCATCCTGAATGCGGCGCATCATGAGACGGTTACGAACCATTCTGGAAACAACAGCCTTAAAGCCCAATACCTGAATGGTGATCAGCGGAGTCATGGCCACCATGGCCACAATGCCAAAAGCATAATTCAAGACTGAATCCCCTCCACCGTGAATACTGGCGCAAGCACCAATGGCAAGAGGCAAGATAAAGCTGGAGGTCAAGGGACCGCTTGCCACGCCACCGGAGTCAAAGGCAATGGCCGTATAAAGTTTAGGCACAAACAGGGACAGGGCCAAAGAAATAAAGTAACCCGGAATCAGGTAATAGATAATGGGGAATCCCATCTGGATTCGAATCATGGAAAGCCCAATGGAAATGCCCACACCAACGGACAAGGCGATTAACATGGAGCGCTTGGTCACAAGACCGTCTGTAATTTCTTCGACCTGCTTGTTCAAAACGTGTACAGCAGGTTCTGCAAGCACCACCACCATGCCAATGACAAAGCCTGCAATCACAAGAGCCTTAGGCAGTTGAGCCAGCTGCTGGCCCAGTTCAAAGCCAATGGGCATAAAGCCCACCGTCACAGCGGTCAGGAAAATCACAAGACCTATAAATGTGTAGGCAATACCAAAACCAATCTGGACCAGCTTGGACTTGGAAAGTTTCAGCACCGTCACCTGCAAGATGGTAAAGAAAACCACAATAAGGCTCAGGGCCACAATCACTTCCTTCGCCACCGCAAGAATGGTAGGCATGAAATTCTTGCCCAGGCTCGCATCAATGGAATAGGCGCTTTCGCTCAGTTCGTAAGACAGGTCACCCTTGGAAAAAAGGATCAAGCCCATCAAGGCGATAATAGGTCCAATAGAGCAAAGGGCAATGAGGCCGAAGCTATTTTCGTTGGAATTCTTACCGCCAATGGCACCAGCCACACCCACGCCCAAAGCCATGATGAAAGGCACCGTAATGGGACCGGTGGTAACGCCACCACTATCAAATGCCAGCGGAACAAAAATATCCTTGCCCATGGAGACCATCAACATACCCAGCATAAAGAGGGTCATGTAGAAGAAGGTAATCATGGCGGACAAATCGTAACGGAACACCACCTTGAGAATGGCAAAGAGCAGGAACAGACCAACGCCCACACCAATGGTTCCAATCAGCATGGCAGGTGTCACTGCGTTTTTCACCTGTTCGGCCAAAACGGACAAGTCCGGCTCCGCAATGGTAATGAGTACGCCCATGATAAAGCAAATGGACACCAAAAGAATCAAGCGCTTGGATTTTGCAAGACCGGATCCAACATGTTCTCCCATGGGAGTCATGGCCAGGTCCGCACCCAGGTTAAAAAGTCCAATGCCAATAACCAGGAAAATGGCGCTTACGCCAAAGACCAGCAATTCCTTGGGAGTCAAGCTGACTAGGGGCGTAAAGGATACCAGCATGACAATCAGCGTTACAGGTAACACTGATTCAAAGGATTCCTTTAACTTTCCTAGCAAGATCTTGAACATTGCGGAGGCAATATAGCTATTGTGCGCTTTCAGTGGCGCTATTCAAAGCCTGTTGGATTTCCTGAAGTGCGGTCTCGGTATACTGTTCCAGCAATTTGGAAATGGCGGTAGCGAATTCTCGCATGTCATCACCGTCATAAGACTTCTTGGAATCGAAACGCCTGCTCCAGAGGTCGCCATCGCTATCCGTCTTCTTGAAGGACATGTTCATAGCCAGATGAGCTTCGCGGCCGTTGTCCCCGTCGATTTCTTCCACGGCAATTACGTGCATGGAAAGTTCATAGTCGGGCTTAGCCGTAGGGACGCTTTCTACAAACTGGAAAAGTCCAGACTGTTCCAAGCGAAGGCTTACGGCCTGTTCCATCAGGTATTCCGGACGGGTTGCCCAGGAGGAATAATTGTAGAACATGAAATCGTAGGCAGATTCACGATAGACGATGTTATTACGGCGATAAGCGGGATCGATGGAAGCCTTCTTCACCAGGATACGGGCAGGAACAGGCTTATCCGCAACAGCCTTACCAGCGGGCAGTACTACCGTATAGTAGCGCATCGGCTTCTGGGAGCCGAAACATCCCGTCAAAGAAATGGCGATAGCCGCAATGGCACATGCAATAAAGAGTTTCTTAAACTTCATTTTTAGTCCCTCCCGGATTCACCGCTACCGCGAATGAGGCTAGACGGATTATTCTTGATCTTCTGGCTAAATTCGTTGATGTTATCCAGAATTTCGTTCATCTGGCTTACCCCTTCAGAGAAGGAGTTCTGGTTCTTGTAAAGGAACAGGTCGATACGTTTGGACATATCCTGAACGGAATGCAACGTCTTTACCAGGTCATCGTTCATCTGCTTGGTATCCAGAGCGGCGAGCTTCGTCTGGAATTCATCCAAAGTCTTCTTCAGTTCTTCCGCCAGGTGGGCTTCCTTCATTTCTGCAGAAACCGTCTTGAAAGCCTGGGTGATGGAATCCAGATTGTGGATCGGAGCATCCAGAGACTTCACGAAGGCACGACCATCGCCAATCAGCTGGCTGCCGTTTTCCACCATGCGGTTGCTGTTGCTAACCAAAGTGTTGCTGTTCACCACGAGGGTATTGGTATGCTCCATCAGCTTTTTACCACCAGCAGAAGCGTTCTCCAGATTGGAAAGTGTGCGGCTGATCTTGCTTGCATTTTCCGAAGAAAGAATAGTATTCAGGTTGTTCACCAGAATTTCTACACGTTCCAGCATGCTTTCTGCCTGGCCAGTAATTTCGTTAATGCGGTTCTTGCCCACTCGAATCTGGGAGCCATCGGGAAGGTTCGCTTCCATAGCTTCACCACCAGAAAGAATCAGGTAGCGGTTACCCGTTAATGAAATTCCGCTAGTCATCTGCACCGTAGTACCGGCCTTGACGGGAGTCTCGGGATTGACTTCAAACCACACCACCACCTTATTCAGGTTCATGGGATCAATCTGAGTCTTGGTGACGCGACCCACATCAATACCGTTCAGCATGACGCGTGCATCTAGGGACAGACCTTGCACAGATTCAGAGAAAATGGCAAAGTAGGCAATCTTCTGTTGGCGGACCTTCTCCCCAATGAGGTAGCCCGCAAAACCGAGAATACCCACTATACACAATAGCAGGAACAATCCCAGTCTTATTCGTTCAGCTCTTGTAGTTTCCATAATACTCCAGCCTTTTAATCCACAAAATCAAAATCATAGTAGCGAGCGCCAGCGGCTTCGTCAGGGCACTTGCGGTCAAAGAAAGTTCTTATCTCGGGAATATCCGATTCCAGCCCCTGCTTTAGGGTACCATCCAGAAGAACTTCTCCTTCCTTCAAGAAGACGAACTTGTCGCAGATGGTCTTAATACTCTCTAGCTCATGAGTCACGATGACCACAGAAATCTTCAAGTCATCTCGCAAAGTCAAAAGCAGTTCATCCAGGGAGCGGGCGGTAATGGGGTCCAGACCCGCAGACGGTTCGTCGCAGAACAACAGTTCCGGTTCCAGAGCCAATGCGCGGGCGAGGGCCGCACGCTTTTTCATACCGCCGGAAAGTTCCGAGGGATACTTGTTAAAGGCATGCATCATGTGGACCTTTTCCAGTCGATCCGCAATGATTTCGTCCATCATCTTCTTAGGCATTCCGGGCTTGTGCCTCTGCAACGGGAGAGCCACATTTTCCGCCACCGTCAGGCTTGTCAACAAGGCGCCCCCCTGGAACAGAACGCCCGTACGCTTACGGACTTCATCGGGAATGGGCACCGTGGCAGGATATTCCTGGCCGAAGAAGGAAATACTTCCGCCCAGGGGTTTTTCCAGCTGGAGGATGTTATTCAATAGCGTGGACTTACCGCAACCGGAACCGCCCAGAATGACGCGGATTTCACCGGCATTCACCCCGAAGCTTACGTCCTTCAGGATTACGCGGTTTCCATAGCCCGCCTTCAAATGTTCCACTTTCAAAATCTCAGTCATACAACCTCTAGTAGAACACAAAGGAGAACAAGGCGTCGGCAAGAATAATGCCGGCAATGGAATAAACGACACAAACCGTGGTAGCCTTACCTACGGCATCCGCACCGCCGCTGGCCTTAAAGCCGCGATGGCAGGCAATGAGGGTCACGATCCAGCCAAAGACCATGGACTTGATGACACTCTTGAAAAGAAGAATCAGAGGCATGCTGGTGCGCAGGCCTTCCCAATAATTGCGGGGAGAAATTTCACAGAACCAGAAAGCCACCAGAAAACCTGCAACGCAACCAATAATACTTGCCACAAAGGAGAGCAGGGGAACCGCAATGGTCATGGCCTTGAAACGAGGCACAATCAAATACTGGATAGGGTTAATTCCCATGGTGCGCAAGGCCTTGATTTCTTCCGCCACGTTCATGCTGGCAATTTCTGCAGTAATGGAGCTGCCGGAGCGGCCCGCCAGAATGATAGAGGTCAGCATGGGACCAAGCTCTGCAAACATCAAAAAACCAACGCCCACAGAGAGATATTCACCCGCACCGAAGGTATTCAGCTGGGTTGCACTCTGGAGGGACAGGGTAAAACCAATCAGGAAAACCAGCAAGAAAACAATGCCGGCGGCTTCGCTACCCAGGCGCAACAAATGCTTGGAAACGCCACCAAAGGGAAGTCGATGCTTGTCGAACCTGCCAATAAAGGTCCAGTAAATACACTCACTGAGCAGGTAGAAGAGGGTCTTCATGGTTCCGCAGACCGCAAAACCGGCCCCGCCGATCAGTTCCAACGTCCCTGCAGATTCCTTAACTTCTGATTTCGGGATGTCAATTTTGCGAATTTTCGCCAATTCTTCACGAATTTCAGGGGAAAAATGGCTCAGGCGCAATTTTTTGCCCTGACGCTCCGCTTCCGAGGCTACAGCAGCAAAAAAGGCCTTCCCTTCCAGATTCAGGGTCAAATATCCAGACCCATCCAATTCCAGGTCCGATTTTTTAAGTATCCGCACACAACGAGATACCCAAGAATGGCAATCCCTAGGTTCAAATTCGGCAGGAAGAGTTAAAACGACAAATTCGTCCACATTTTAAAGGTAGCAAAACTTTTACATTTGATTGCAACCGATTGTTTTTTGCGTACATCTAATGGGTATAATGAGTTTCAGTATGGCCGAATCCACAATCATCCGAAAACTTAAAGGTGGCAGCCGCGAGGCACTGGCCCTGCTCTGGCAGGATCATAGCGCAAACGTGCTGAACCTTGCGTTCCGTTTCATGAAGGATCGCGACCAGGCAGAAGATATTCTGATGGATGTTTTCGTTCAGGTTCCCAAGGCAATCCAGAGTTTCCAGGGAAATTCCACCCTAGGTACCTGGCTGTTCAAGCTTACCGTAAATGCCTGCCTCATGAAGCTGCGGGCAACCAAGCGCCACGGCGAGCTGGAGGAAGAACATATCGATATCATTATCGAAGATGCCCTGGGTAAAACTGGCGACACCGACCGAGACAAGGTCCAGAATGAGGCAGAACATTTTGACCCGGAACTTCTCGAAATGGGGTTAAGCCAGCTCCCCGCGGAAACCCGCAGCATGCTCTGGCTCAAGGACAGCGAGGACCTAGACATTAAAGACCTTTCGGAAATCTATAAGACGCCCGAAGGAACCATCAAGGCAAGGCTCAGCAGGGCCCGCCACTATATCAAGGACTTTATTAAGGAGCGTATCAGCCATGCAAAACAAGCTTGATTTTTCTGGTCTGGAACGACTTACCCCTAGAGCCGATTCCTGGGAAAAAGTCTGCGCCCGTCTGGACGCGGAATCCCTGTGCATGAAATCCAAAAAGGAATCCAAGCGCAGCAACATCATTCCCTTTCGTCTTTTGAGCGCCATCCCTCTGGCAGCAAGCGTTGCCCTGGTGGGTCTTAGCGTCCTCATGACAGCATTCTCTAACGCATCCGACGAAATCTCTGTCAACAAGGTGACTTCCACTGAAGTGGCCAGCTGGTACAGCAACCTGGGCAATCACCAGAGCGATGATTTCGACACACTGGATGAAAACGTAACCCTCAGCTATTTCTATAAGGAGTCCAAATAATGAAAGGTTCTGTAAAGCTCTTTATCGCAAGCCTGATCGTGTTTGCAGCCGCCATCGGATTCTTCGTTGGATCCGTATGTGTTAAGCCCTGCCCCAAGGGCCCCATGGCCATGGAAGGCATGATGCCTCCCCCGCCCCCGGGATTCAACGGCCAGGTTCCTCCTAATTTCGATGGCAAGATGCCTCCTCCGCCTCCGGGCTTTGACGGCAAGGGCCCCAAAGGACACCACGGTGATTTCAAGGGTCACGGCCCCGAAGGTGAATTCGGTAAGGGTCCCGCCCCCGAAATGATGGATTCCTTGCTGCAGATTACCGCAGACCAGAAGGCCACCCTGGATAAAAATCGTATCACTGTCGAAGAAACCATGAAGGAACTTCGCAAGAACAAGCACGAAGCAGAAAAGGCTCTAGGCGAAGCTCTTGATTCCGAAGACGCAAAGGCTATCGAAGCAGCAAAGGCAAAGGTCCTTGAAGCAGACAAGGCTCTGCTGGACCACCGCATCAATTCCATCAACGAATTGAACAAGATCCTGACCAAGGAACAGCGTGAAAAGTTCCGCGCCTTCCATAAGGATCATATGAAGAAGCGCAAGTAGAAATTCCTTGATAAACCACAAAAGGTCCCGGCGAAAGCCGGAGCCTTTTCTGTATGGGATAAAAATGTGAGTGGCAAAATTGAGAATTAAACGAGATTAGCAATCAGCAGAGCAGCGCTGGTTGCAACCAGCAGCAAGCCACTGAGGATCGCTTCGACCTTGGGACCGTACTGCTTAGAGATCGTACGAGTCTGAGCTTTGTAACGCTGTTCCATAATTTTACCTTTTCCTTTTCACCAAAACAAGTTTATAGGTTTCCCAATCCCTATGTCCTTAAAGTACCTAATCCAGTGTGAGAAAAACCACAGTGTGATATAGGTTTCATGGACGCATTGTCCACGTCTATTTGCACTTGGAATATTCGTCCGTACTTTATTCCCCTCAATTTTATTCCATGTAAGAATATCGTAATAAGGTCGCAAAGTAACTCCGAAGCGGCCCCTCGGCAAGCTTCCAGAAGGTTGGTGAGCCCGTCGAACCATATAACTTTTCTATATTTCCACCCGTATTTAAACACCCGCTTAGCGGAAAGGATAAACTATGTCTAAACTGACTGATTCTCAGGAATGGAAGGCTCTTGAAGCCCACTCCGAAGTTGCAAAGACTTGGCACATGAAGGAACTCTTCGCCAAGGACCCGACTCGTGCTGCTAAGTTCAGCGCTGAAGCCTGCGGCATCTTCCTGGACTACTCCAAGAACATCATCACTGACGAAACCATGGCTAAGCTCCAGGACCTCCTGAAGTCTGCCAATTTCGAAGAAATCCGCGCTAAGTACTTCGGTGGCGAAAAGATCAACACCACCGAAAAGCGTGCAGTTCTCCATACCGCACTCCGCTACAAGGGTAACGATCAGATTTGCGTCGACGGCAAGGACGTTATGCCGGAAGTTCGCGCAGTTCTCAAGCACATGGAAGACTTCACCAAGCTGGTCCGTTCCGGTTCCTGGAAGGGCTTCACTGGCAAGTCCATCAAGTATGTTGTGAACATCGGTATCGGCGGTTCCGACCTGGGTCCGGTGATGGTTACCGAAGCTCTGCGCCCCTATGCTGAAAAGCCGGCTGCAGGCGAAACTTCTCCGGAAGTGTTCTTCGTTTCTAACATCGACGGCACTCACATGGCAGAAACCCTGAAGAAGGTCAATCTGGAAGAAACCCTCTTCATCGTCGCTTCCAAGACTTTCACCACTCTCGAAACCATGACCAACGCACAGACCGCTAAGGAAGCTGTGCTCAAGGCTTTCAATGGTGACGAAAAGTCCATCGCCAAGCACTTCGTTGCTCTTTCCACCAACACCGAAGCAGTGTCTGCTTTCGGTATCGACCCGGCTAACATGTTCGAATTCTGGAACTGGGTTGGCGGCCGCTACTCTCTGTGGTCTGCAATCGGTCTGTCCATCGCTCTGCGTATCGGCTTCGACAACTACATGAAGCTCCACC
This sequence comes from Fibrobacter sp. UWEL, assembly GCF_900142535.1. Taxonomy (NCBI): domain Bacteria; kingdom Pseudomonadati; phylum Fibrobacterota; class Fibrobacteria; order Fibrobacterales; family Fibrobacteraceae; genus Fibrobacter; species Fibrobacter sp. UWEL. The sequence continues at coordinate 83,195 of NZ_FRBE01000011.1, read as the reverse complement.
AGGGTGCTTACGAAATGGATCAGCACTTCAAGACTGCTCCGGTCGAAAAGAACCTGCCGGCTATCCTCGCTTTGATCGGCGTTTGGTACAACAACTTCTTCGGCGCATCCAGCTACGCAATGCTCCCCTACGACCAGTACCTCCATCGCCTGGCTGCATACTTCCAGCAGGCTGACATGGAATCCAACGGTAAGACAGTTGACCGCGACTCCAAGCGCGTGAACTACCAGACCGGCCCGATCCTTTGGGGCGAACCGGGTACCAACGGCCAGCATGCCTTCTACCAGCTGATCCACCAGGGCACCAAGATGATTCCTTGCGACTTCATCGCTCCGGCAAACAGCCACAATCCTGTTGGCGATCATCACCAGAAGTTGCTCTCCAACTTCTTCGCTCAGCCCGAAGCTCTCATGAACGGCAAGACCCTCGACCAGGCTGCAGAAGAACTCCGCAAGGCTGGCAAGTCTGAAGAAGAAATCGCTTTCCTCGCTCCCCACAAGGTGTTCGAAGGCAACAAGCCCACCAACTCCATCATGATGGACTACGTTTCTCCGGAACGTCTGGGCGCTCTCATTGCCATGTACGAACACAAGATCTTCACTCAGGGCGTTATCTGGAACATCAACAGCTACGACCAGTGGGGTGTTGAACTGGGTAAGCAGCTCGCCATGAAGATCCTCCCGGAACTGAAGGCAGACACCGAACTCAAGCACGATTCCTCTACCAACCAGCTCATCAACTGGTTCAAGAAGAATCAGAAGTAATCATTAGGATGTCATCCCGACACTCCTAATGTCATCCCGGACTTGTTCCGGGATCTCCTTAACAAAACAACCCGTCCGGTTTATGCCGGGCGGGTGTTTTTTTTCATTAGGATAGTTCACTTCACGATAACCCAAGTGCCGTTCTTGTTGGCACCATCGCGAGCAATCAGATTCTTCTTGGTTAACGATGCTATTGCACGATCTACAGAAGCGGTAGAACAATTCAACACTTGAGACAAGCTGCTTTTTGTCCAGTTTTTTTGCTGAGACAAGCAATGTAATAGTGAAACTTCCCGAACCGTCAGAGAGGTTGTGTCATAACCCGCCACAACATCACGCAAGCCACTTGCGGTATTTTTTACGTATGCAGCGGCACCACTAGAAGTTCTCCCATTCAAATCTATCGAACAATTTATCACATCACGTTTTTTATTCTTTTTGACGCGATAAAAATTGAATCGAAGTACATTGCCCAATTCAAGAATCTCAGGAAAGTCAACACCAGCTTCCGTACACAAAGTTTGAACACGTTTTAGTCCCGAGCCCCAGCCTTCAACAACGCCAATCTTTTCCAAGGTTCTTGCCAACACCCTGTTGCGGGTAGCGGTCACACCATTAACAGCATCACTGACCGTCAAGGAGCCATAAAGCATTCCCGGCGAAGTAATTTCAACACGATTATCGTATACAGCAACCTGCACTGCTGATGGCAACTGGTAATTACGATGAACAACCGCATTAACAATCAATTCACGTAAAGCAACCGTAGGGAGTTCATACACCTTCTTATGAGTCACTCCTTGAATATCTAACCCCATGTTGATGTGTTCTAGCACAAACTGAAACGCGCCATCAATTTGCTTGCACAACGGACCTTCAAAATCCTTCTTGTCAATAAAGACGGTTCTGTCATTTCCCTTAAATCGGGCACATTGTATTCGTGACGAAAAATCATGTTTTCCAACAAGAATGGCGTAGGCGTTTGTTGCTTGTAAACCACTTTCAAATTCTCGCAGAACCTTAAAGTTCACAAGATCTTTCTTCTGGATGCGGCGTTCCGCACGTTCCGAAAAGTCACGACACAACTCAGATAAATCAGACTTTTTCACAGGAATATCTGGACGAGGGAATTCGTCATAGTGAATATTCTTTCCGCGGAAACGAAGCTCATCTAGGATGGCTTCATCCGCTTCACGACTGGTCGCCCCCATGCGCACAAACGTACCTCGTTCCAACCCATCGCTTTTGATGTGATAAGGCGTTCCATGACCAGGATAAACCTGTATTACGACAATCGTTTTGCCTTCCAGAGATTTCGCATAGACATTGGGAAAAATCATGGGTTCACAGGATGTTGCCACCACATCCACAATCTTATCCTTGAATTCAAAAACATCGATATCATCAGAAATGCCCAAAACACGCCTTTGATCGTCCACGCCAACCACAAGCTTTCCGCCAGCACCATTAGCAAAGGCAACGATAGTCTTTAGCCATTTTCTGGAATCCTGCGGAAGCACCGCTTTAAATTCCAGTGTTCTAGACTCCCCTGCAGCAATTTCATCAAAATTCATAATCCCCTCCACTTATCACATCATTTACCACTTCTTTATCACATCACAATATACAATTTATCACATCATAAAGCAAGTATGATGTGATAAATCGTGATGAAAAACATCCCAAAAATTTTGTTAACTACTGTTTGCAAAAAAGAACAACCGACATACTCATCCCTTGCTTTTATATTCCTCAGATTATATATTTTCTATAGATAGAGAAATCCCCTTACGAGGGGCAAGTTAAACTCTCTGCTTGACGTCGTTGCTTTGCAACAGAAAACCCTATGGGGAGTCCGGCCCCTGGCGCTCAACGTAGGGCACTAATGTAAAAGTCAGGGAGATATTATGGCAACCTCTAGCATTACTCACAACTTTGTGATTGATAATCCCGAAAGCGTTAAACGCTTTGTGGATTCCTTGGATGCTGCAGAAAAATTTGCTGGACAGCCTTTACAACCATTGAACGGGCGCATTTTGACCGAACAGGATGACATCCTTGCTTTTGCAGCAAGGATAAAAAGCAATGCAAAATGACTATTCAGTAATCTCAATAGCGAGATTTATTGAAAATAGTGAAGAACGCTCATCCGATCTTCAGAAACTAATAAACACTTTCGGTTGTCCACAAAATTCTGACGTGGAACATTTTTTGCATTTTAATGCCATTGACTTTTCACGGCGAAAAATGTCTGGAACACATTTGGTATGCAATTCTAATGCTGAAATTGTGGGATACTTCTCATTGGCAATGAAACCAATTGTATTTCATGCAGAAACGATGTCAGGAACTTCCAAGAAGAAAATTGAACGTATTGCAAAATTTGACGATTTGTCAAACACATATACAGCAAGTGCCTTTCTAATCGCGCAACTTGGAAAAAATTACAATCTTCCAAAAGAAAACAGAATTGAAGGGAATGAATTGCTACTCTGGTCAATAAATACAATCAAGCAGCTCCAATACGAAGTCGGCGGAGTAATCGAATTTTTAGAATGCGAAGACAATCCTTTTCTAAAAAATTTTTATGAAAGCAATGGATTCGTTTATTTTGACAGCAGAAATACAAGTGATTTAACTTCGAAAAAATTTTTGCAGTACTATAAATTCGTCTAATTTTTTGCGATTACTTAAAGTCTGCACAAAAAATCACCCCGCCCAACGATGTATTGGACGGGGTTCATGTGCTAGATTACACTGCTAAGTGTTGCAGCAGGGTTTGGGCACAGTCGCCTTCAACGAAATGGAGCTCGCTGACGGGGCGGTACTCAAAGCCTAGATATTTGGTGAGCTGCAGGGCGGCGAACTGGTGATCCTGAGAGTAACAGAGGGTCAAATCGTACATACCATTTTCTGCGGGATGGAGCATTCCCAAATCCTGGGAGACCACCGTCAATTCCATATTGGACATGTGTTCCAAAGGTCTGGACAATAGTTTTTCCAGCTTTTCTCCATCGGTAGGACTAAACTCTAGATCGCAACCTACCACGGGGGAATTCGTGTTTTTGTACAGGACTTTTTCCTTGAGGCCAAAGAAGGATTTCTTGACTGCGATGCAGGATTTTGCGAACAGGGCCTTTGCCATTTCCATATTGTTGATGAGACTCATTTTTCTTTCTCTTTGTTAAGGTGATGCGCACACGCGCGGAAACCGCGATGACATATATCGCGGGATATTTCATGCTGTAAGAGAAAGAACGGCTAACAGAGTATGCGTTCTAGAGTATAGACGTAATAATCCTTGGGGAGATCGAAGGATCGTGTCGGGGCGATACCGCGTACCGCAAGAGAGAGCTGGCTACGTCCGCTGCGGAATCCACTCCAGAAGGAAAGCGTCGGAGGAACGTCACGACCTTGAGGCCCACCAAAAATACGAGCTTCAATAAATGCAGACGGAGAAGAAGGCGCTTCCGCATAAAAGGACTGTTCCTGCGGGGCCTGGATTTCCGTAGGCACATCTCTAGAAAAGCTATCCTGCCCGGATACAAAAAGACCCAGACCCGCCAGCAGCCCGAAGACCACTACCAGAACTGAGAATGCTTTTTTCTTTAGAGACACCATAATGAAGTCACCGTTTTTAAGCCGCCATTAATATACAACATTTTCAAGGAAAAAGCTAGGGTAAATCAACGGGTACATCGGTAAACAGGATTCATAAAAAAATACGGGCGTTTACATACCTACGATTTATATTAAAGGCATGAAAAACATGAAATTGGGCATTCTCGGATGCGGCTATATTGCCGGTAAGATGGCTGAAGCTATTAAGGTTCTGGAAAACAAGGGCATGGGAGTGGAGCTGCACGCTGTTGCCGCTAGAGATTTGAAAAAAGCCCAGGCTTTCGCTGAACAATATGACGTCCCAAAGGCCTACGGAAGTTACAGCGATTTGGCAGCCGACTCGGATGTGGATTTAATCTATATCGCAACCCCTCATTCCCATCATTATGAACATGCCAAACTTTGCATTGCCGCGGGTCGCAATGTTCTTGTAGAAAAAGCTTTTTGCGCCAACGTGAAGCAGGCTACGGAAGTCATTGCCATGGCTCACGACAAGGGAGTATTTTTGTGCGAAGCCATGTGGACCCGTTTCCTGCCGGCAGTTGACGTAGTTCGCGGTTGGATTAAGGAAGGTCGCATTGGCGAAGTACAAAGCGTGGAAGCAGATTTTTCACAGCCGCTCACTCACGTTGACCGCTTGGTAAATCCCGAGTTGGCTGGTGGAGCCCTGCTGGACTTGGGTATTTACAGCTTGACCTTCGCGGATTTATTCATCGGTGCGCCGATCGCCAGTCTGGATGCTCGCTGCATCAAGACGGAAACTGGGGTGGATGCAACCGACTGGATCAACATCACTTACAAAAACGGCAAGAAGGCTTATCTCAAGACGTCCATTGCAAACCCCTGGCATAACGAAGGGATTATCTACGGTACAGCAGGATACATTCGGGTCATAAACTTGAACGACTTGGAAGAGTTGCAGGTTTACGATACCGCAGGCCTGCTGGTGGAATCCGTGAAGCCGGAAAGGATTTGCAACTGCTATGAGTATGAGGTACTGGCTTGTAAGAGGGCCTTGGAAAGCCAGATCCTTCGACGCGCTTCGCTTGCTCAGGATGACATTCGTGTACAAGAATGTCCCGAGATGCCGCACAGCAAGACAATGGAAATGATGGAGTTGATGGATTCCATCCGGGAGCGTTTTGGCGTCAGCTATCCTTTCGAGATTTACGAGAAGTAAGGAATATATTCCAAAATGAAATAATCATGAGGCATTCTAAAGCAACATTTTAATTTAGTTTTTATAGGTTAAAAGTTCTAGCGAAGGAGTTTTTCATGAAATTTCTTGATTTAAAAATCATTGCGCCTCTGACGGCGGCTATGATGGCAGCACTCTCTGCATGTAGTAGCGACAGCTCCAGCTCTGAAGAAAGCGAAGATTTAGATCCCATCGTGGACAGTTATGCCGATCTTCCCACCTGCGATGAAGAGGAGTCAGGCTCCCTTTATATCGTGAGGGACGAGATGGCCGCATACCGATGCAGAAAAGGCAAGTGGACTTACCTTTCCAACTATGAAATTCCCGAGACCATCCGTGACACGACCATCATCCACGATACAACCCAGGTAAACGTTCATGACACAACCTTGGTCAACGTCCACGATACAACGCTGGTAAACAAAAAGGTCTATCTGTGCGGTGAAGATGAATACGATCCTAAGACGCAAAGTTGTCAGGATAATGTTATCATAGATGGGCTTTGCAACAACGATACCAGGGGTTCTATTCAAGCTAGTTCCACCGAAGACAAGTATACCTGTACCGTCGATTCCAAGGGTAAACTCGTTTGGCGTGTGGTCACAGAAGTGGAAGAAGTTCTAAACAGCAACGAATGTGACGAAAGCAAAGCCGGCGAGACGACAACGTTCGGGTACTCCAACTATATCTGTGACGGAGAAAACGGTTGGACATTCGACTATGACAACCTGAAAAAAGGCGAGTTGAAGATTGGCGAACAAGTATACGCAACAGTCGGCATTGGCAAACAGATGTGGATGGCGCAAAACCTGAACTACACAGACTCAGTCGCACATCCCAACTTGAAGGGCGAAGTTTCTTGCTACGGCAAGAACGACGACACCAACTGCGATGCTCTTGGCGCCTACTACAGCTGGACTGCAGCCATGGACTTCCCTGCCGATTACGCTGATTCCGTTGTTGGGGACAAGATCAAGGAACCGCATCAGGGCATCTGCCCCGATGGTTGGCATATTCCTTCCCTCAAGGACTGGGACATGCTAAATGATTTTGTAATCGGCACCAATGCTACAGACACCACCGCAGGAACAGGCCTTAAGGCTCAATCCAGTTGGAGAGACGTAGTCACGAGCATCGACACGACCACCAACGACACAAGCAAATACAGTGGCAACGGAAACAACGCATACGGATTCAACGCATACTCCGGCGGAACAATTAAGTATACAGACGGCAGTTACAAAAGCACCGAAAAGGGAACATTTGCTCTTTTCATCGTCGCTGACGAACTCGTCTGTACATACGACTATATGGACGGCGGCAAGTGCCGAGACTACCTTACCCCCATTCGTGCAGACCTGCGCTTTGACAAGCTCACTCTACGCTATCTGCAGTCCGATACTTACACCCGCAAAACCCGAATGTCGGTACGCTGTGTAGCAGATGAATACAAGGACTAATCCAGTATAACATCTCATACGATTATAGAGTCCCGCTGATTAGCGGGACTTTATTATTTTTATCCATATAGAACGGGACTCCCCATGGAAAATATCGCCGACATCATCAAGAAACTTTCTCCCTTAATGGATGAATCTTCCGAAATTTTTCGGGAGCTGTCCATCTTCTTTGGGGCGGGTTCCAAGGTGGATGTCCACCAGGGGGATCTGGCAAAGTTTCTAGGTCACAAGCGTCTCTATCGAGTGATTAGACTGAAGGGTGAATCCTACAAGGATTGCGTCTACCAGCTGGTGGACGACCATCCCGAATCGATGGAAGCCTTGGGCATGTTACGCTACTATCGGGCTCCCGCAGGAAAAATCAAGTGGGAAGAAATCGAGAAGGCGGAAACCGCCATAGGAAACGAGCTGACCACAAATGCATACGGCTGGATGCCTGACGCATGGACCGTTTTTGAAGCGGATTTAAACAGCAAGATCCCCGATCAAGTCGGGGATGACGGCAATACTCAAGTCGGGGATGACCGTAATACTCACGAGCTTGTAGCCATTCTGGCTTTTGACTTCGGGGATTAGCCCCTCGGCTTTGCTCGGGGGCCTTATTTCTGAATAAATTCGAAGAGGGAAATTCCAGGAAGTTTGCCCTTGCTGGATTTCAGATAATCCACCATATTCATTTCCACCACACGTTTCTTTAAAGAAGAAGCGTGACGGACTCGGGGAAGTTCACCTGGAATGAAAACCACAAAGCCAGTGTGGTAGGCATCGATAATGGATTTCTTGGAAATGAAGGCAACACCCAACACAAGCAGAGGGCCTTCGTAAGGCTTGCTCATGAGCTCCACGGCCTTGTCATAAGGCAAGTAGCGGATGTCCACCTTGGGGTCTTCTGCGGGAACGCCATTTACCAGATACTTCAGGTTCTTCGCCTTGAAGAAAGCGTTCTTCTGCATGGTACGAACAATAGTGGTATCTCCCGGCATTTCAACCACACGGGCGAAATCACCTGCGCCGACCCAGTCCGCAATGAGGTAATGCTTGCGGTAGCTGAAATCAATCTGGCCGTCGTAATAACGAATTTTCTGGTGGGTGCTGAAAATAGAATCAGCGCTTGGAGCAAGAGCCATTGCCAGAGCGTGTTCCACGTAGGTAACGCAATCCAGAGAATCCATGTACACCAGAGGTTTGCTATCGATATTACCCAGATAGCTTTCGCCCATAGGACCAAGCAAATACGGACGTCCAATCAATTTACTGGAGAAGAAATCCAGACGGGCCGGCAAATCACCAATGCCGCGGGCTTCCTGCCACATGGACTTCATTTCCATCAGGGAACCGTAATTGTCATTGGTCTGATTAATGAGACGCATCCACAAAGTGTCCAGAACGTCCTTACTGATGACGTCAGGATTCTTGTTGGTTTCATTCAAGTACATGGCCACCGTCAGGGTATCTCCATCCATGGTCTGGATGTAACCGGCAAGTCCGTGGACTTCGCCAATAAAGCCGGTCTTGAACTGAGTGAGCCAGGGATACTTCAGTTCCTTCATGCGGGAGCTGCCAGAGCCCACACCCGGGCTTGCAAAACTACGGATGTAGTATTCGCCCTTGGGGTGTCTTGCCATGAAGGCCAACAGCTTGGTTTCGGATGAGGGCTTCAGGCGGTTTCTGAAGGAAAGGCCGCTGCCGTCATACACCTCAAAGTCTTCGCCGCTAATGCCTGCTTCTGCCAGGAATTTCTGTTCCAGCGTCTTGCCGCCTTCCACACTTCCATCATTTGCAAGTTCCGCTCCCATATTGCGCAAGAGGGTTTCTGCATGATAGTTCTGGCTCTTCTGATTGATTTCATCCAGAATGCTCAACAGCGGAGCGGCAGAGAAGACGAAACGCTTCTGCATTTTTGCAGCACTATCCGCAGCACCTTCAGGAATTTCAGCAGGAACAAATGTGAGACCGCGATCCTTCAAGGCCTGCTTGAAGGCGGCATCAAAATACAGCACCGGATTACGGATGGGGAATGCCACCTGAGCAGAATCACTTTCAATATCAAAGTCACCGCTTACCGTCACGATGTTACGTTCCGGATCCAGGGCATATTCCCACTTCAGCTTACGGCGGCGCTTCTTAGGTTTCTGAGCGGTCTTCAGTAAGTTGCGAACCTCGGTATACCCGATGTCCGGTTCCACCGTTACAATAGCGGGATCACCCACTTTCTTGCCGGGCTTAATCTTCAGCAAGCCGCAGTTGTCATTGAAATTGAGCGGGGCAATTTCGGCACCATACCAAGCGTCAAAAAAATTCTTGCGCCAGTTGTCCGGATTGGATTTCCAAGGGCCCTTGTAGTAAGAGGAATCCAGGTTGATGTTTCCCTTAATGGAATCAATGCCCAGAGCCTTGATAGAATCCGCCATGGCATAGAGCATGTGAAAAGGATTGGCATAGAAACGGCCGGAGAAATTCGGATCACCCTGACCGCGAACATTCACGACTCCATTAAAAACTTTACCATTCTGCACACCATCCAAGGTGATAAAGGTTTTGGGCTCATAATCCAAGGGCAGGTAATGAATGGCCGTCGCAGTAGTTAGGGTTTTCAAGGTGCTGGCAGGAGTGAACTTTTCGTAGCCGCGAATATTGACCAGTTCTTCCCCGGTCTTTACGGAACGAACAGAAAGTCCAAAGCGGGACTCCGGAACCATGGAATCCACAATTGCTTGAAAATCAGATACATTCAGCTTCGCAAAAGAAGGAACAAACAGCGAAGCACACAGGCCAATCCACATCCAAAACTTTTTCATAACACCCTATTTATTCTTACGCTTCATAATCCTGCGAATTTTCTTGATGCGGGAACGTAGTTTCCACAACATAAACAGGAGGGCAACACCAATCAGGCAGCGAACAACAAACACCTCATGATCTCGAGTATGAGATACCGGAGACGGCTTAAGGTTCAAGTTGGTAGGTTCGATTTCTGCCGGCAAATCCGAAAGACGCTTTGCGATTTCTTCCAGGGAAGGCTGATTCTTAGTGGAATCAACAGGAGCCTTCAGGATATCGTTCACAGCCTTGTCTGCAGCCACCAGCAACTTGGCAATTCCCATGGCGCGTTTCTTTGCGTCCAAGGTCTTAAAGTTCACTCGCCCCACGTCACCTGCAAGATTATTCATCAGAGCTTCGATGGCGCCCCATTCTGGAATGTTCAGGAAGGTCTTGCCCCTTTCCAGATTATTGACCAGCTGGGTATAGCGCATATCCTTCATCCAAATGCGGACCAGGCCCTGGTCTGCGGGAAGGAAGCCAATCTTGCGGGAGAAAGCATCCATGTTATCCGCACGGAGGAGATACACCAGAAGTTTTTCCGCCTGGGCGTGACGGAGAGCATCGCCCCTTTTGGAAAGAGCCAGATGGCTACCGCCCACGAAAGCGGCCTTACCACCAGGACCAATCGGGAAGGGGATAGTCATAATGCCATCTTCTGCGATGGGCGTGGTACGAAGGCCTCCTTCCGACGGGAAAAATTCCAGCAAGCGAATCAGCTCGGAGGTGCCGTACACCATCAGCTGTTCGGAACGAACAAAGCGATCTGTATTTTGGGAAGAGTTGTCCTGCAGGCTGTTGGGAGCCATATCCACATCCCCCATGATGGCGGCGTATACAGCAAATCCCTTCAGGAAGTTGGAATCCAGAAGGCCGCTACGAAGTCCTGCACTATCACGAACGATGAAATCGCCCCCGAAGTTCCAGATTACAGGCGCCATCTGCTGAGCGCCAGACCAGTCCCCTTTGGACGGGAATGCGAAGGGAGCCACCTTCTTTCCAGCGACGTTCTTCAAGTCGCTCTTTCCAATGGCTCGCAGCGTTCCCATGAACTTGCCAATAGAATCCACGTTGGATTCGTTGACGTTCAGTTCTTTCCACAGGCGTTCATTCACAAAAAGGCCGCGAACGTCCATGAACCAGGGCATGGCGTAGTAATTCGTATCCCCTTCCAGATGAGCACTTCTTAGGCCAGCCTCCATAAAGCGACTAAAGTCTATCTTGAAAGACAGGGAATTCAAGGAGCGCAAGCCACCGACAGAGGCGAAGTAAGGAACCCAGGTAGACCCCAGCTGAACCACATCAGGAGAGTCTTCCATGCCTGTCGTATCCAGCAAAGCCTTCTGGATTTTTTCAAACGCATCAATCCATTCCAGGATAACGATGTTAACGGAAACACCAGTCTCCTTCTGGTAATTGCGCATCAAACTTTTCAAGCTCCCCTGAGCTCCAGCGCCATTGTTAATGGCCCAGATGACCAGAGTGTCACTTGAACGCACTGCAGAATGAGTCGGCCCGCCAAAAGACAAGCCAAAACTCACCAGGAGCACCAACAAAACACTAGACAAAAACTTCGTCACTAAAACTCCAACCCTAAACCATTACTTAGAAAGCTTCAAGAAGTCTTCGAAATACTTGGGGTACGTCTTGTTCACGCAAGCCGGATCCAGAATCGTTACCGGCACACCGCCCAAGGCCACCAGACTAAAGCACATGGCCATACGATGATCGTTGTATGTTGCGATGGAAGCATTTTCCGTCGGTTTTTCCGGAGGGGTGATCTCGATGAAATCGTCACCGGCAACCACCTGGGCGCCCACCTTACGAAGTTCGTTGGCGATGGCGGTAATGCGGTCCGTTTCCTTCACCTTCCAGCTGGCAATTCCACTAATGCGGGTCTTGCCCTTGGCAAAGAGTGCCAGAGGCGCAACCGTCATGGCAGCATCCGGAATGTCGTTCAAGTTCATGTCCACACCCGTCAGCGGAGCACCAACGCACTCCACCCAGTCGGGGCCCATGGTCACCTTAGCGCCCATAGCGGTAAGAACCTTGGTAAAGGCAATGTCACCCTGACGGCAGTCAGAACCCACACCCAGCACGCGAACCTTACCGCCAGTAATGGCAGCGGCAGCCAAAGGATAGCTAGCGGAACTTGCATCACTTTCCACCATATAGTCACCTGGGCTTACATAATTACCCTTCGGGACGTAAAAGTCAGTGAGGCCTTCGCGACGCACTTCGATACCGAAATGTTTCATCACATCCAGAGTGAGCAGGATGTAAGGCACAGAAATCAGCTGGCCTTCCACATGAATATGCATTTCGCTTTCGGCGTAAGGAGCACAAATCAAAAGTGCGGTCAGGTACTGGCTAGAGATGTTTCCACGAACACTGACGGTACCGCCCTTCAGGCCATGAGCCTTAATACGAACCGGGGGGAAACCATCCTTTTCCGGATAGGATACGTCTGCACCTAAAGTCTTCAAAGCGTCCACCAGATCGCGGATAGGACGCTCCTTCATGCGGTCAATACCGGTCAGGTTAAACTCGCCTTCGCCCAGGGTCAAAGCAGCACAAAGGGAACGCATGGCAGTTCCCGCATTCCCTAAGAACAAATCCGCCACAAAGTCGCCATCCGCATTTTCCGGAGCGTTCAGAGGGCCACCGTTACCTTCCACCACCGCTTCCGTAAAGTCTTCGGACATCTGGATATTCACGCCCAGTTCCTTGAGAGCCTCGCCCATATAGCGGGTATCGTCACTGCGCAGCAAATTGTGCAGCTTGGTCACACCTTTAGCCAGGGCGGAAATCAAAAAGACGCGGTTGGTAATGCTCTTGGAACCCGGAACGCGGATTTCGCCGTTATAGGAACTAAGGGCCGGCAACTGGATGGATTCAGGACGTGTATTCGAATTAGCCATAGACCGAAAAATTATATAGTTTCAATGAGTAGCCCAAAGATAGAAATTACAGCGCAAGTATTTTTTCGAGAGGTCCCGATGAATCACGAAATCACAGAACTTAAATTTTCTGTACGTTTTTCCGACTGCGACGAATATAGCCGACTTAAGCTTTCAAGACTTTTCCAGTTCACCGAAGAAGCGGCTCTCGCCGACGCCGAACGCAATGGATACGGCCTCTGGAACATGATGAAGGCTGGAGTAGGCTGCGCCATTACCCGCATGAAACTTCGTCTCAATCATTTCGCCCCGCTGCTGGGAGAAAACCTCACCGTTACCACCTGGGCAAAAGAGAACTATAAGGACAAAGTAATATACAAAGACTATATCATTCGAGATGGCCAGGGAAACATCATGGTGGAAGGAACTTCCTCCTGGCTTCTGGTGGATCTTAAAACCGGAAAGGCGCTCCCGCCCTCCGCAAGTCCTTACCCCATTCCCATCATAAAGGAAGAAGCCCTGCCCGAAAAGCTGGACATTCTGCCCATCGGATTTTTCCCGAAGAAGGTGGATCAGGTCCAGGGCAAAAATACGGACATCGATATTAACCATCACGTAAACCACTGCCGTTACGTGGACTGGGTCCTGGACGCCCTGACCAAGGAAGAAATGAAGGAACGCGGAGTCCGTTCCATCCAGCTGAACTACATCCATCAGGTTCCCCTCCACGAAAAAGTGGACATCCTGCGATTCAAGGACAGCAAGCATCACGCCGTCTTCTTCGGCATGAATGCCGAGGACATGAAAGGCAATCCCCTCAAAGCCCGCTGCCACTTCCAAGCCCGCGTCGGCTTCGGGGAGTAAATTATTAAGGTCCCTTTATTCCTTCAAGATACCCACCCCGGGGATGATCTGGTAGGAAACGGTTCCTTCCCGATCAGTCCGTGAGATGGGCGAATCGAGGGTGGAGTCCGTCGGGGCTTCTAGAACGTACTGCAGTTTCCGCAGTACGTTTTCTGTTGGGTGGCCATACCCGTTATGAGACCCCACGCTGATGACCGCCAGACGAGGCGCCACCCGGGAGAGGAACCGCAGTGAGCTGCTACCCGCGGAACCGTGGTGCCCTACCTGCAGCAAATCAGACATCACATCGGTTGATAGCTCCAGCAGGCCCCGCTCTCCCGCGGAGTCCAGATCGCCTGTCAGGAGGAAAGAGGCTTCCTCCGCGGTTCCCCGCAGGACGAGACTCGCCCCGTTGTCCCCTACCCGCATAAAACTTGCAGGCCAGAGCACCTTCAACTTCAAGCTCCCTAGGGAAAGTTCATCCCCACGGTAGAGGGTATCCACGGGAATCTTCAGGCGGTCAGCCACCCGAAGGACACTGTCCCTCACGAAACCGCCGGCAGTATCCGGCCCCACGTACAATCTGCGGACAAAAGGCGCCGCTCCTTGGGTCATTTCCAATACTGAACCTCCGTGATCCCGATGATTATGGCCAATAACCGCCCATTCCAGAGTATCAACGCCACGCTCCCGCAGGGTATCCAGCACCCCCGCGGAATCAGGCCCCATGTCGTACATGGCGAACAGTCCGTCCTGCTCCAGCAGCACCGCCAGCCCCTGCCCCACGTCCAGGAACGTCACCCGCCCAGGCGAGCCCTCCTCCTCCCCCGTCTCGTTGTAACACCCCCACAGGCAAAGTACCAGGGCCGCCACCAGCATCCAACCCACCGTGCAGAACATCACCCAGAAAAAGGGCCCTGCGACCGCTCGACCAGCTCGAAAAATCATGAAAAACCTCGTATCAAAAAAATGTCTCCCTATATACACGTTGTAATGAAGCCATTTGTACGACTTTTTTTCATTTTTTACTATCTTTTAACAAAATGGAAGGGGTCGCACCCGCCTGTTTTCTTAAATGAGGTCTTTATGCAGTTACCTAAGTACAAGAAAAAGAAGCGTATTAAGTTGAAAGTCTGCCAGGAACCGGGCTGCGGCCGCGAATTCTGGGGCCATCCGATCGCCAAGTACTGCGAACTGCACCGCGACATCAAGCAGCGTCAGAAGCAGAAGAAGGACATCGAGAACATCGAGTCCAAGAACATCATCTTCCGCCACAACTACACGGAATCCATGGACCTGACCTTCAAGTGCTGTCTGGAAGGCTGCAACGAGAAGTTCACCATCCGCATCTTCCCCAAGCAGTACATCTACCCCCGTTTCTGCGACGAACATCGTAACGACTTCAAGCGTTCCAACTTCCTGCGCATCATGTCCAAGATGAAAAACGCCTAATTCCTTGAAATTTGGCCCTGCAGGCAGTAAAAGCAGGTTTTTCAAAAAAAAGTATGAGTCACCCTTGAAATTCGGGGTGGCTTTTTTATATTTGGCACACATTCATGGTGGATGTAGCTCAATTGGTTAGAGTCCCAGATTGTGATTCTGGATGTTGTCGGTTCGAGTCCGGTCATCCACCCGAAAAAAGAAGCACTGCAAAAGCAGTGCTTCTTTTTTATCACTCAGGGGCTACGCCCCCGAACCCCTGAGCAATCGCAAAGCGATTGCGAATTCCGGACGTTCATTAGGTTTTTCTTCTTTTCTCCCCTTTACCAAGGGAGGACCGTCCATAACCTGCAACACGTCCATCTGAAAACTTTTCTTCGTATTTAAAAAAGTTTTCACTTCAACTGAAAACTTTTGTATTTTTATTAAAAAGTTTTCACTTTCTTTTCCCGAGGGATTTCTATGATTTTCCGTGAAAAATACATTGCGCCCATACGAGAATTCTACAGCAGCGACCTGGTAAAAATCATCACCGGGATCCGTCGGTGCGGTAAATCGGTGGTTCTCGACCAGGTCAGGGAAGAAATCGGGAAAAAAAGCAAGAACATCATCTACCTCAATTTCGAGGACCGAGCAGTCGCCAACACCATCAGCGATTGTGACTCGCTGCTGGAATACGTAGAGAAAAAAAGACGCAAGGGTTTGTGCTACCTTTTTCTTGACGAAGTCCAAAACGTGAGGGACTGGGCACAGGCATGCAAAACACTTCGCCTACGGGACTGCTCCGTTTTCATCACGGGCTCCAATTCCAAGCTTTTGTCCAAGGAATTTACGAAGGAACTCAGCGGCCGCTACGTTGCTTTTCAAATAAATCCGTTCGTATACAAAGAAATCGTAGAGTACTGCGATCAACTGGGGAAAACGGCCACCATCCCGGACTACCTTGTCTATGGCGGTTTCCCAAAGCGTCTTGAATTTGATTCCGACGACGCTACTCGCCGATACCTGAACGATCTTGACCAGACAATCGTCTTGAACGACATCATTAACCGTTACAAGATCAAGAAACAGGAACTGTTTAAAAAACTAGCCAACTACGTTTTGATTTCCAACGCAAGGATTTTTTCAGCAAAAGCAATCTACAACTACATCAAGGGGCAATTCTCGGAATGCTCCATTAACACGGTCACAAAATACCTCGCCTACCTTAAGGAAGCCTACATCATAAGTTCCATAAGGCAATACTCCACCAAGGCCAAACGGGAACTCAACTTCTTTGAAAAGATTTACAACGCCGACGTAGCATTCAATTCCATCCGCGTCATGGACAACCGCTTTGACCTGACCCACAATTTGGAGAATGTCGTCTACAACGAATTGCTCTACATGGGCTATTCTCTAACCGTTTATTCAGGCAAACAAGAAATTGACTTCTGCGCACAAAAAGGTCAAAAAAAGTACTTCATACAAGTGGCCTATTCCGTCGTTGATCAAGGCACGTACGACCGCGAATTGGGAGCATTCGCCGAACTTGACAATCTCCACGAAAAGATCCTTATCACAAACGACGAAATTGACTATTCCACAAGTACAGTCCGGCACATCAAGCTAAAAGACTTTTTGTTGATGGACGAACTGTAATTTTTCCCGAGCATCACTCAAAGCATTTTAAGCGCGTTTTCGCTAGATATAGCCGCATTATTTCGCGAGATTTCCCTTTTCACAATTTTCGCTTCTAATATTCTACAATCCCGATTTTAATTGTACCGAATTCGGTATAATTAAAAATGCAGCTGCTAAACCAAATCGCCATTTCGCAAATGACCGTTTTGGAGAATGTCGGAGAAAAAATCCCGCGGACGCATCCGCGGGACTCTTCCTCCTAACCAGTTCTTTTATTCCGCCTTGATGCAGCGGACGCCCATCTTTTCGAGTCGGCTTCCATCGTAATAATTCATTCCAACAGAGATCCTCTTGATGGAAGCAATGTTCGAGATGACGTTTAACAATTCAACGTTTCCATCGTCATCCTCACCAGTTTCTCCTCCATTGGGGATGGTCGCATAGAAACCATTGCTAGAAGAAACATTTGGAACCGCAGAAAATTCAATGGCATCGGGCGCCCTCACTTTCATCTGCAATTTGCCATACTCATCTAATCGAACTTTAGTTATCCCCCACTCTCCATCCTTAAGGAGATTCTTGACTGCAAAAACATTCCCTCCCGCATATTCCACTAAAAGCTCCCAGTCCTTTGCCGTAGGAATTCTCCAGCCATCGGGGCAAATGCCTTGGTGGTTTTGAACATTCACATTTTCTAACATTTCCTGATAACGTAGCCCCCATCCCACGCATTCCTTGTAGGCATCAAGACTATCGTATTCTAAAGCATATTCGGAATCATTGACGTAGTCGGCATCATAATACTCTTCCATGTCTTCCCTAAAAAGCTTCAGATTATCTGCAACGCACTGGTTCACTTCTTCTTTATCAGATACATTAGCAACAGAACCATGTCCTTCAATGGGTCCAGTAAAGCCAGTTGTATCCAAAAGCATTACATCTGGCCAGGTGTAAAGGCGGCCATACTTTTCGCAAAGACTGTCGGCGCCCAGCAAGCAGACGGAGCCCTGTAATTCGTACTTCAAGTCTTCTGCCATCCAGGTTTGAACAACACCGTTTACCGTAAAGGACGTAGTCTTATAAACACGACCGTCACGTGAATCCTTCATCGATCCTGCCGTATGTTCAAGTTTCTGGGAGGTCCATCCCCAAAGACCATCTTCGCACACCAAACTATAATCTTTGGCATATCGTAATCTTCGGGCAAGATCACCCGTTATAGGCAAGTTCTCACCTTCGTTTTCTTCATTACAACGGGCAAAATCAGAATACTCCGCTATGTAATTGGACACATATTTTTCCACAAGATTTACAACATCTTCATCGGGACGTTCCACATTCAGATACTGCCAGAAAATAGGACTGCGAACAAAACCAAACAAATAATCAACTCTAACCATTCCAATACTATAGTCCGCAACATTTTCAAATTCACCCGGTTTAGGTAACAGGAAGGTCGCTGCCATCAATACAGCATCAGACCTTGTTCCTCCGCTCAAATCCATTTGACCAAAGGAACTGTATTCTCCGTAAACACCAATCGATTCAAGAATATCGCGTTCTGCATGTCCCATTGCCTGCTCAACTGTGGAGCCGGATTCCACCAGTTTCTGAACCTGATGGTACTTCCAGTCCGTAAGCGTATTCACATTGGCGACGGAAGGATTATTTCTTTCAACAACAGCCTGATAGGCCGTATTTTGTTTCCCCGCCCAGCTTCCGATTACCCTAAGGAGCCCGTATTGCCAATCAACGTTTCCGATTTCCAGACTAAAATCCGTCTGGCCATCCATTTTTAACATCAGGCATTCCTCAGAGACAGCAAATGTTTTGGCGTCCAGAACACAGAATTCAATTTTATCGACCTTGTAGGATTGGACAGCAATGTTCCCGCTAAGAACCAGGGAATCCGGCGAAAGATTAGATGTATCTTCCAAAAATCTAGCCACCTGCACAGATCCACGCAGTGCAATACCCGTTTCTTCGGACACGCCATTGTTGGCCATGTCGCTTCCATTATCCGCACAGCCCATCAGCGCCGCTGTTCCTACGGCAGTAACAGTCATTAGGCCTGCACCTATTTTATTAAACCATTTTTTCATAACATCCTCCTATTTATTTTCCCCAGAAATTTTTTTTGACAACGGAAACAGTTGCAGATTCAAGCGATAGACCCGTTCCATCTTGTCGTCAGCCATAACAATGTCCGCCACACTTTTTCTGAACTCAGCGGTTTTCTGAACAACCTTCTTGTAGGACTTTTCGGAAAGTCCCATGGTAAGTCCAGAAAAGTGACGTTCCTCCTGAGATACGCCCTCGATGGTTTCCAGAGCAAGTTCACCCATCTGACGGTGAAGATTGCGAACAGCCACCGGAGTCACTTCCATGGGTCCCGTCGTCACAAACTGTTCTGTCTGGCGGTAGCTTCCGTCGGCACTCTTTTCCAGAAGACCCGTCTTTACCAAGAAAGCCAGAGTTTCAGAAACTTCAGCAGCCGTAATTTTCGGCAGCACCGCATGCGCCATGGCCAAGGGTTTCGCACCAGCCATAGCAGGAGCGAGTTCGCGAATCACAGGATTCTTCCAATCGCTAAAATATCGGAAGGAATCCCCTTCTACGACGGTCGCCTTGTGGATCGCTGCAATACGAAGCATCTCGTTGAAGAGGTTTCTTCTGGATTCGTCGTCCTTCGCGTGATTCAAGTTGACCAGAGTTCTGAAGTAGTCGACTTCCCAGTCCTTCAGTTCCATAGCAGCGGCAACCCGTTCAACAGCGGCGTCACTCAAGTTATACAAGCCCTGGGCAACCAGCTTTAGATAGACTGGCGAAGAGAATCCGGCACTCTTGGCAAACTCGCGCCAGGTAAATGACCGACGGGTTTTCCGATCCGCATAGTAATCTGCAATGTATCTGCGGTAATCCGTATATTCAATGATTTTTTTCATGAAGACCTCCTAATCTCCAAGAACAAATATACCTAGCAAAATTAAAAAATCAATGTTTTGACAACACACAAACGTTAGATTTTTAAGAATTTTAAAGAAATTTTGTATCGTTAAGAATTTTTTGTTCAAAAATACGATACAAGAACATCAAAAGAAATGCCGGACTTAATCCGGCATAACATCCCCATATCGCAGGTATAGAAGCACCGCTTCCAAGTAACGCCAGGGTAGGCCCCTGCCAGTATTTTTGCAGAATCATCCCATCACATTGTTTTCGATTCGATGGCGACGGCCACCAGAATTTTCACGCATCACGCATAACCGCATTTAGGTCAAGAAAGCATCAAAAGGAGGGCTTATGAAAAAATACGAAGTGATAGACAAGCCTCTTGACGAAGAAGAAAGAGTGCTCATGGAGGCTATCGAAAGAGGCGATTTCAAGAGGGACTACGAGACCGAAGAAAGATTTCGCAAAATGAAATTGGTTGTCAAAGGTCCTAGACGCTGATCAACTCAGTCATCCATCGATACTTAAACGGCGGAATCATCTTAAAGGACGCCATCTAAACCAATCTTATAAAACACAAGAAACCTCGCAGAAATGCGAGGTTTTCTTTTTTTTCACTTAGGGGGCTTGCGGAGTCGCGATTACATAACCACATTTTTTGACACATCATCACTATTCCTTTGACACAAAGCTTCTTTCACGATTTCCGCTAATTTGTATTGCGCGATGTCGTTTCGGCGGTAATCTCGCATTACGGATCTTACGTCTAGTTGAACACCGATGATTTTGTGGTAAGGTTTGGAATTGTCAACCCAGTCGGCATGGGCGGTCCCTAGGAAGTTCATTTTATAGTGGCCGGGGTTCTGCGAGACGTCTTCTCTGTCACAGCAATACGGCAGCAGGAATACGTTGAAAATTTTGTCGGGATTCGCGAAGCCCTTTTGCTCCACAAACTGCGCGTACACGATTTGCTTGCTGATGGAACTCGACGTGGGAAGATTGTTCCTGGTGTAGAATTTCGCATCAACTACAAAGAGCTCTTCGCCAAGCCGCATGATGGTATCTGGACGCATGGCGAATTTCTGGTCGTCTGCATTTCTTGTACCGCCCGCGAGACGCCATTCGCAATGTGGATTGAAATTCTTCTTTTCACATTCAAGAATGTTGCCGAAGATGCGGTCCAGCATTCTTTCCCAGACCGGGGCAAAACTGGATACACCGTAACAATACTCGCTTAAGGCGCCATCAACCGCATTCCCTTGCAAGTATTCTACAATCACTTGCATGGCATGGAAAAGCCGTAGCTTGCGATCGTTAAACGTCTTGGAACATTTTTCGTTGAGTACCGCAGAGAAAAGTTCGTAGTCAAAATCAAGAGTGGGTTCAACATCCGCATCGATGCCATAAAGCGGACTAATCAGCCTTTGCGCCTGGGCCACGCAGAATTCATGAATCAAAGAGACAAGCTGATTTTCATTTTGAGAATTGCAACTTGAGATCAAGTTCAGATAAACTATTTCCGTGCCTCGCTCACTTTCGACAACCTGCGGACGGATATGCTTTATGGTTCGGCTCCAATTGACTTTTCCGTGAACGCCCTGCTTGTAGATTTTTTCCGTTTCCTTGTACAAGCCAAAGTTCAAGTAATAATCAAGGACATAGAAAAATTCCTGGAACGGAAAATCCAGTTTGGCTTCAAATTCAAGAGACGAAGCGTAGTTGGAATTCTCCGCGTCGCTTATCAAGCTTTGATCCGAGAGAACGTTCATCAAGCTGGCGAATGCTTGGCGAAGTTCTTCATCAGAAGGAGCGTTATCGGATACGATTTCAAAATTCTGAAAACATCCGTAGGGGAAATAGATTTGCGGTTTACCTTCCGCAAACTTTACTCCTACGAATCCTTCATTTGCATCCTGCAAATCATTTTGCAAAATGCAAAAGTTTTTGAAACCGACAGACATTTACGTTTTCCTAGAATTCCAGATTTTTGAACACCGCAGGAAAACCACCGCTGGTAAATTTTTCAATCAGCGATTCAACAGACTTGCATTCTTCCTTAAACACTTCCTTACGCTTGTATTTGAAAGCATCGTCCCAAAGATACTCCAGCACCTTCTCGCCAAAGAGTTTCTTCAAAATTTCGCGATAGGTGGTCCCATCTTCCGCAGTCTTTTCTTCGCCCACGATGAAATAGGCGCCAAGGCGTTTGTCTTCGGAGCTGGTCATGGAAGAATGCTTTTCAAGAATCAAATCATTGATTGCTTTCCAGAATTTACCCCAGGTCACTTCCGTGCCTTCAATCTTCGTTTCACGCTGGGCATCATGTTCGGCACCTTCCAGGGAATTCCTGATGAGTTCGGAATCAAAGCGACGCTTAAAGGCGTTATCCAAAGTGAACACATTCTGGTCGCTGGTGTTCATGGTGGCGTAGATGGAAAGATTTGGCGGGAGACGAATTGCCGTATTCGCAGTGAAATTGACGGTCGGCTTTTCTGCGTCCGATTCATACTGCGTGTCTGAAATTTCCTTGCGAATTATTCCGTTCACGTCCACATGATCCACAAAGTATTTGCTCCAGCCCGCCGTATATGTATTGCCGCCTACAGAATCAGACTCACCTTTTTTATGACGGTCCAAAAGCTGGAAAATTTCACCGAAGATAGCAGCCGCATTTCCGCGGTTGATTTCTTCAATAATCAAATAGTACGGTTTAGTAGGATTGGCATAAGCACGAGCAAGAATGCGAGTAAAAGGACCTGCTGCAAAATGATAATCTACACCGCCCGCGGGCTTGACCATCGGCATCACCTGCCCCACAAATTCCGCATTGGTGTATTCCGGATGGAACACCACGCGAGCAACCTGAGTTTCCTCATCGGTAATGTCGCCATGCAACTTTGCAGCCTCAAGCAAATCCGTAATCTTCTTGGACTTGCCGCAGCCAGGAACACCATAGTAGATTAGTTGGGTGGGAGTAAGAGAGCAAGCAGAAGAATTTCGTTTATTAAGCACATCAATAATATCTGGAGTGTGCCTAACAATATTTCTCAAAGATGATGTTTTAACAAACTGTCCTTGAGCGTCATACACATCAAACAAATCATCATCCGTTGGAACACACAATTTTTGAATTGCGCTAGGTAATGGGTCCCTTTCTGTCAGACGTTTCCAACCATTTAAAATGCTATTAGACGCAGGAGAATCTGTCAGTATTATATATTCAGCTTTTTTCCACGATGCTGAATCACGGTTATTCACTTGCTGTGCTAGAAAACTAGCTCCGCTAACAAGGCTATATGTATTAGGGTACGTTTCAGCCTTAGTTTCTCTAACACCAAGACGTTGAAGTAGCGACTCTATTTCATAAGCAGTCATTACGCACCCCACTTTTTCAGATTGTTCTTTCCCTGAGGTTCAGGAGAACTTGCACCAAGCGGGAAACCCATAAGATATTCAGCATTCTTCGGAGATGGCTTTTCAAACACTTTCTTGAAGTTACGACAGCCCTGATGTTTCATCATTGATGGTGCAGAATAATTAGCCATCGTTGTCGGCGTATGAACCAAGCCCATTTCTTCACCATAGGTATCCTTAATCCAAGTTTTCTGAATTTCAAAAACCTTTGCGATTTCTTCGTCAGATACAACTTCCGTATAATTGCGGTTTTCAATATGACGATTTACCAAAACTCTAAACGCAGATGCGGCAACAAACGGAGACTGAGCATTTCCCACACCCTTCAACTGTTCTCGACGATCCGTGACAATGACTTCTTGACCTAATGCATCTGGATTTTTACTCCAGTACTTTCCCTTGAAAACCGGTAATGACAGAATGTGTTTTTTCAAACGTTCAAAAGCATTCTCATCTTTGACAGCCAAAAGCCAAAAACGATTTCTTTGATGGTCGGCTCCCAAATCAGAACAACTTAATCTACAATACTTAACCTTGTATCCAACAGATTCTAAATCTGACTTTGCCTTGCTAATTGCACGCAAGACCACATTTTCGCCAAAGACAATTGGAGCATTAGATTCCTTTACAAATCTGAACATTTCATCCCAAAGGTTCTTCTCTGCAATATTTTTCCCATGCGCAGCAGTGCTGAAGGCCTGACATGGAAATCCACCACACAGGACATCGAACTTTCCTTTATAGTCCTTGCCATTTAAAGCACGAAGATCACCATAAATTTCAAACTCATTCATCCAGCCATCTTTCTGACGCTGCTTCAGGACCTTTTGGCAAAACTCACTAATTTCAACTCCAGCGCAACATTTATGACCAAGGAGTTCTCCTCCATAAATGCCACCACCTATACCAGCGAATAAGTGAAATTCCTTAATGGGATTTTCGTTAGCATCATCCTTGCCTGCCATGTATCTCGTTCCTCGAGTTGAAGGTGAACGAGTTCACCCTCAGTCGGGAGCAAGAAACCGCGATGTCAAAACAAGCAAAGAAAACGCCCGAAAACGCACGTGTGGATACACGCACGAATCCCCCAGGCACTGAATGGATACAATACGCCCAGGGTACAATACGGCCTATGCAATCATAGGTCAACGAACGTTTGTCTTATTCTATGTCCAGAAAGTGTCGAAGTTTCAGCAGCGAACAAGAGCAAACCCAGCAAGAGCAACTCTTGTCGTCATTCTTCCACATCGATTTAAATAAAAAAGGCGTGAGGTTGAATGCACTTACCTACTGAGGCCTTCGACTGCCCGGACAAATAAACGCAAACAACCCACGCCCCAAAAGGGTCGTTTGCACAAGCAGATCTATTAAATATGCGCGTAGCAAAACGATGCCACCAAGCAAAGCCTAGCAGCAAGCGTGAGCGTCGCCTTATTCCTTATCCGTGAAAGTGTCGAAGTTTCAGTAGGGGAACAAGAGCAAAACTCTTTATGTACGTAATGAATATAGATAATCCCAAATGTCAGTAGGTGTCACTGGATTTTTTTCGCCACCCTATTGCCTTTCTTTGTAGTTTTAGTTATATTTTGTGCAGTAGCACATTTGTGCATTTTATTTGTGTTTTTCCGCAGCTTGTAACACAAAGGAGTAACGATGAGTAAAAAACTTGATATCGCGACGGAATCCGGTTCCAAGGTCGCGCTGATTGACGAAAATCTCCTGAAATCAAAGGTCCATACCATTCGTGGAGTCAAGGTAATGCTGGACGCTGACTTGGCTGAGATTTATGGGTATGAAACGAAGCGCTTGAACGAACAGGTAAAATCCAACATAGAACGTTTTGATGAGGACTTTCGCTTCCAACTAACAAGGGAGGAGTATTCAATGATTCTAAGGTCGGAAAAAACGACCTTAGAACAAGGGAAGTATTCAAAATTTACTCCGTATGCTTTTACCGAACAAGGCATTTATATGCTTATTAGTGTTTTGCGAGGGAAACTTGCAGTCTCACAAAGTAAGGCCCTAGTTCGCCTTTTCAAAGAAATGAAGGATTACATTGCCGCCGAGAACCAGCAGTTGCTTGGTTGTGCCAATTGCGCACAAATCGCCGCACTCACCGCTCAAAACACCCGAGAAATTGCGGTCATGCGATCCGATTACGAAATATTGAAAGCCACAACTCAAGAGAATAGCGACTCCCTGAAAAAGGTTATGGAAAACTTCATTGATCCAGCCACTTTCAAACATTTTCTAATTCTAAACGGGCAAAAGCTAGAAGCAGACATCGCCAACTCCCAAATATACAGCATGGCGAAGAGATCTATTTTCGTCATTGACAATTACGTAGATGTCAAGACCCTTGATTTACTCAGGAACGCTCCTGCAAATATCCAGGTTACGATATTTAGTGACCAATACGCCGGCTGCAGAATCACTCAATCCATGGAAAATGATTTTAAGGCCGCCCGTCCGGACGTTTCGTTTGAAATAAAGCCCGCGGGCAACAAATTCCACGATCGCTATGTCGTACTGGATTTTGATACTGAAAGCGAACGCATTTTTCATTGCGGAGCATCTTCAAAAGATGCCGGCGGGAAAATCACCACCATTATGGAAGTTGAATGCCCCGAAGTGTATCACAACGTAATAAGGAGCTTATTGTAAAAGGCCTCCCCCCCCTTAAAAACATGTCTTTGATGTCCAAAAAAATGGGCATCAAAATTTGAGCCAGAGGTTCAAGAAAACTTGAGGTGCAAAAATTCCACCTCAAGTTATGGCAGAATTCGCACCCACAACTTCGCAACAATCCGTCTTTTAATTATACCGAATTCGGTAACATTAAATTATCGGCATTCAATTTCCTCATACATAGATTGAGGTCGATTTTTCCGACCTCGATGCAGACTAAACATTTAAACCCCTCGAATTCGATAGGTTTAGAAAGGCGAAAAGGGGTCGAATTCGACCCCTTTAAAACTTGTGTTTTTCCGCAACTTATAACACAAAGGAGTAACGATGAGCAAAAAACTTGATATTGCGACGGAATCCGGTTCCAAGGTCGCACTGATTGACGA
The DNA here is from genome assembly GCF_900142535.1 of Fibrobacter sp. UWEL. NCBI lineage: Bacteria > Pseudomonadati > Fibrobacterota > Fibrobacteria > Fibrobacterales > Fibrobacteraceae > Fibrobacter > Fibrobacter sp. UWEL. Next base: position 57,086 of record NZ_FRBE01000011.1, on the reverse strand, counting down.
AAATCTCCTAAAGTCAAAGGTTTACACCATCCGTGGAGTCAAGGTAATGCTTGATGCCGATTTGGCAGAGATTTATGGATATACAGTAAAGCATCGCCGCACTCACCGCTCAAAACACCCGAGAAATTGCAGCCATACGTTCCGATTACGAAATACTGAAAGCAGAAACTCAGGAGAATAGCGACTCCCTGAAAAAGGTTATGGAAAATCACCCAGTCCATGGAAAATGATTTTAAGGCCGCCCGTCCGGACGTTTCGTTTGAACTAAAACCCGCGGAAAAATCACCACCATCATGGAAGTTGACTGTCCCGAAGTGTATCACGCCGTTATAAGGAGTTTATTGTAAAACACAAAGAAACCCCCGGTTCATCACCGAGGGTTTCTTAATTTCGAGTGCTTTGACTTGCGGCGATTTGCCGCCACACACTAGCTAAGTCTGCTAATCATGTAACCAGCGCAAACTGCGGTACCGATCACGCCAGCCACATTGGGGCCCATAGCGTGCATCAGCAGGAAGTTCTGCGGGTCGTACTTAGCACCTTCAACCTGAGAAACGCGGGCAGCCATAGGCACTGCAGAAACGCCAGCAGAGCCAATGAGCGGGTTCACCGGATTCTTGGGAGAGCACTTGTTCATGATCTTTGCGAGGAAGAGGCCTGCAGCGGTAGAGAAGCCGAATGCAACCACGCCCATAGCGATGATCATAAGGGTCTGGGGACGCAGGAAGATGTCAGCAGACATAGTCAAGCCCACAGAAGTGCCAAGGAAGATGGTCACGATGTTCATGAGTTCGTTCTGACCGGTCTTGACGAGACGATCAACAACGCCAGATTCCTTGAAGATGTTACCAAGCATAAGCATGATGATCAAAGCGGAAGCATCGGGCACAACCAGGATGCAGACAACCATGACCATGACTGCGAAGGCAATACGTTCGGCCTTGGAGACCTTACGGAGAGACTTCATGCGGATCTTGCGTTCCTTATCATTGGTCATGAGACGCATGATAGGCGGCTGGATCAGCGGCACGAGAGCCATGTAGGTGTAAGCAGCAACGGCGATGGGGCCGATGAGGTGCTTTGCCAGCTTGTTAGCAGTAAAGATGGAGGTCGGACCATCTGCACCACCGATAATACCGATGGAAGCAGCTTCGCCCAGAGTAAAGCCACCGAAAGCAACGGCGCAGAACATGGTAGCGAAGACGCCGAACTGAGCACCACCACCCAGCAACAGAGTACGGGGGTTAGCAATCAGCGGTCCAAAGTCAGTCATGGCACCCACGCCCAGGAAGATGATGGGCGGGAAGAGTTCCAGGTGGATACCCTGGCTGATGTAGTAATAGAGGCCTTCGGTCGGGACAAACATGCCCTCGATGCTCCAGCCACCATCGTAGAATCCCTTGGTGGGGATGTTAACCGCAAGAGCGCCCAGTGCGATCGGCAAGAGCAGCAGCGGTTCGAACTTTTTCACGATTGCCAAGTACATCAGGACGAAGCTGACAAGCCACATCACGATCATAGACGGAGTGATGTAAGCAAAGCCAGTGTCGCCAGCGAACTGGGCAACGGAGCTAAGGATTGAACTCATTTATCTATACCTCAGTGGGCTAAATTAAGCGATGGTGAGGAGAGTCTGGCCGTCAACGACGGTATCGGTTTCCTTGACGGAAACAGAGTTCACGGTACCTGCGCAAGGAGCGACAACCGGGTTTTCCATCTTGAGAGCTTCGATGATTGCGACTTCCTGGTTAGCTTCAACCTTATCGCCAACCTTGACCTTCAGCTTGAACACGGAACCAGCGAGGGGGCTCTTCACTTCGGTGCCACCAGCAACTGCAGGTGCAGCAGCGGGAGCAGGAGCGGCAACCGGTGCGGGAGCAGCGGCGGGAGCGGGAGCTGCAGCAACTGCAACATTGGAATCAAGAACTTCAACTTCTACATCGTAGCTCTTGCCTTCGAAACTGATACGTACGGTCTTCTTCATTTTGTTATTTCCTGGCTATTATAGCCTGTTGAATTTTTAAAGGTTTTCCTGTTTCTTAGACGGAGTTAGACGATGGTCCAAGCAGGAGAGTTAACATTCTTGTAAGCGGTAACGCGGCAGGGCTGACCCAGAACCTGAGTTGCAGCAGCGGTCATGATTACCACCAATTCATCGTTGGTAAGGCCCGGGTGTTCTTCCAGAGCGGCAATTGCAGCAATGGAGAGGAATGCCTGGAGTTGCTTGTTGGTCATACCCGGATGAACGCTCTTAGCATTGGGATCCCAGTCGCAGTGTGCGGGGCCAATGGTGCGAGGAGCGGCAGCAGCGGGTGCAGCAGCAGGAGCGGCGGCGGGAGCAGCCTTGACTGCGGGTGCCGGAGCCTTGTCCACGTTGAGGCCAAGCTTTGCCATGATGAAGTTCATCAGGTAGCAGAGCAAGCAGAGGCCGATAATAACAGCCATCACTACGATAAGGCCAGTTGCCTGGAATTCGGCAAGCTTACCCAGAGTGAAGGTATCCTTTTCGCCCTGGCAAACGCCTTCTACGACGTCGCCATTGCAATATTCCTTGCCCAAAGTAGCCTTGGCAATGGGGAGCACCTTGGCAGATGCATCGTCCTTGGCCTTAAGAGCATTACGGGCGGTTACAGACTGATCATAAGTCTTATAAAGCACCTGGTATCCACCACCGTGAGCTTCGACAATTTCGAAGACAGCGGAATCGCCACCAGGAGTAAGGTCAAGCTGAGCCTGAACCTTAGCAGCATCTGTAGGAGACATCAAGCCGATCTGCTCGTCGAAACGTCCCTTTACCGGTGCAGCCTGTTGTGTTTGCGTTTCATTCATATTGGATTTTATCCATTCTTTTAGGTTTAAGTTTGATAAAAATCAACGTTGGAAATGTAGTATTTTTAAAGTTTCATGGTTCCAGAATCCAAACCGCGGACAGGAACATAACGAACCTTTCCGGCGCTATCGAAAATCACAGCTACGCCAGCCAGGAAATTGATCCAGTTGCGGGTACCCATCACGTCAAAGAACCGCAGGTCCACCTTGCCCTTGGAGGCATATACCGCAAAAGGCAGGATCATTCTATCGTGGGAGATGTAGAAGTTGACCTTCTGCAATTTACTGCGATTGGCCAGGATGTAATCGGAAACCAGTTCCTTACTGCGTTCTTCCAGATCGTAGAAGCTGCCTGCAGGAGATCCCGTGTAGGCCCAGCGGCTCACATCTTCAATAGATGGTTCACCAGACTTCACAAACCACTCGCCATTAAGGCCAGCAAGGCTATCGGGAGATGCGCTTAGGCCTGCGCCAGCTGCAATGCTTTCGCAGGTTTCCAAGGTACGGGTATATCCGGAGTATGCGAAATACATTCTACCGGCACTCTTAAGCTTGGCACCAACGCTCTTTGCCTGAGCCTTTCCGTTATCCGTCAGGTGGCCCTTGGAACCCGTCTCGTTGGTACGTTCAGCATGGCGGAGCACGAACACAACAGATTCGTCTGCGGCCAAGCCCTTGTAAACATCTTCCACATCCGTAAAGTCCATCACGTCATCGCTGGAGGCAAGACGCCATGTGTTTGTAGACTTTTCGTAGATGTAAGTCTTGTCGTTGTTAATGACACCAGGACGGAGAGCGCCATCGTACTTGGAGGTATCTGCACCCAAGCCCACCGTATCCTTTTCGATGTCGGTAGCGGCGCGCCAGCGACCCAATTCTGCATCGCAGGTAAAACGGACCTTAGTCTTGGTGGTATCCTGGTAATTACAACCAAAGTAATTAGACTGGCTGTAACCGATATGAGTTACGACGCCTGCGTTAGACTTGCCACAAGTGGGGAACTGGTATTCGTTGGTCCAGAACTTACGCAAGTGCTTTTCAAAATCAGGTACGTCACCCAAGCCCCAGCTGGACACGTTCTTGCGGATCTTATTAAACTCTCCGTTAATATCCAGAGCCATCAGCCAGTCTGCCAGATGAGCGCGAGAAGTCCAGTCGTCCCAGTTGCCGCTTCCTGCAATCTTTTGGGCGATGGAGTCCGCAAACAACAGCATTTCCTTGCCGGAGCCATGACGCTGGAGCATCACAGAAATTGCCATCAAGGCGCTACTGAATTCGTCCCCGGCAAATAGGCTCACCTCGTCTGCAGTCTTGTTGATGGTCTGTGCCGCAGAGGACTGTCCACCGAAGCCGAAACCGCCTTGGCTCTGGGCAAAGAGGGCGTCGTTAAAGCCTTCGATCTTGATGCCGAATGCATAAAGGACCTTCATCAAGGACTGTTCCTTGAACATGCGGATGGGAGAATTGTAACCACTCTGTTCTACAAGTTTCAGAGTAGGCACAGCCTCCAGATGAGTCAAAATATTCACGTTCACGGAATCACGTTCCGTAAGATCCGTAACGGACTTCAACGTGACGGGTTCAGAAGAAAGACCGCCTGTCAATTCGTTCTTATAGTAACCTGTAGTTTCCACTCGGACGTAGGGAGAAACGATATCGAAAGCATCAAAGCTATAGGAACCGTTGCCGGAAGTAATGCAAGCCTTGTGCTTACGGTCGGAATCAGCCAGTCGTGCAGCACTATCCAGTTCCACCACAGTTACGGAAGCGCCATGACGGAACGGGCCCTTTTCGGCAATGCCGGCTACGACAACTCCTTCACGACGATAGACGATTTCGCCGGTGAGGGTATCAATGCCAAATACGGACTCGGAGGGAACTTCTTCTTCGGCACCGATGGAAAGGGAGCCATCGTTACAGGAAACACCAATCTGTTCAACCACATCGGTACGCCATTCTCCGCTGACGCAGAAATACAGAGCATTCTCGGCAGCCACAAAGAAGGATTCCCCATCGTTGGAAGAGGTACACTTGGGCAGCGCACTGGCATCTTCCACGGCAGTGGTGTCCTCCACCACTTCTTCGTCACCAGAGGACGGGCCTATGGGCTCAATAATTTCGACGCCTTGAGTGTTTTCAGGGTCGTCAGGATCAACCGAATTGGCGGGAGAGTTAGAGCTGTTAGGATCACTGGGGTTACTGGAGTGACCCGAGGAACTGGAAAAGTCCTCATTCAATTCGGACTCGACACCTGTATGTCCTTTACAGGCGACGAAAATAAGGGGCAAAATCAGAAAAACCAAACGATACATTTGTGAGCAATATAAAAATGCACCGTTTTTTTTCCAATAAAAAAAGTTTTTACAAGGCCTTTAAAGCATACTGCCGGTTTCGAGGAACTTCTGGTGCATTTCGAAGGCGCGGTTGATGGCTAGGGGCATGTGGATGCCCTTGGCGTGCTTCAGGCTGTATTCCAGGAAGTCGCTCAGCGGTTCCTTGAAGTTGGGATGAGCGCAGTTCTTGATAATCAGGCGGGCGCGATCTTCGGCAGCCAGGCCACGAAGGTCCGCAAGACCCTGTTCCGTCACGAAAATCATGGTGTCGTGATCCGGATGGTCCACATGGCTTACGTAGGGAACCACAGAGCTGATGGTGCCATTCTTCGCCACAGAAGGCGTCATGAAGAATCCCAGCAGGCAGTTGCGAGCGAAGTCTGCAGAACCGCCGATGCCGTTCATCATGGCAGAACCCGTCACAAGAGAACTGTTCACGTTACCGAAGATATCCACTTCAAGAGCGGTGTTCATGGAGATGACGCCAATACGCTTGATGACATCGGGGCTGTTGCTCACTTCCTGCTGGCGGATTACCAGATGTTTCTTCCATTCTTCAGCATTAGCAACGAATTCCTTCTGGGTACTTTCAGACAAAGTAAGAGCGGTACCGGAGGCGATGCCCAGTTTGCCGTTCTTCAACAGCGGGAGAACCGCTTCCTGGATGACTTCGGTGTAAAGATCAATCTGGTGGAGGCGATCATCGGCGGCCATGGCGCTCAGAACCGCATTGGCAACCTTACCTACGCCACTCTGATAGGCCAGTCCCTTCAGGAGGCGACCGCGGTTTTCCTCATAGCGAATGAAGTCCAGAATGCGTTCGCCAATATTGCGGGAAATTTCATCCGGTTCCACAAAAGGCGTGACTTCGTCAAAGCGGGACTGCTCCACAATGGCAAGGACCCGATTGGGGTTCACGCGGGCAAAGGTTTCACCTACGCGATCGCCGGCGGCATCAATAGCCAAGGCCTTGGCGTGAGGAGGCAATTCCGGAAGAGCCACGTCGTGAATACCTACGCAGGCATCCCCAAAGCGAGTATTCAATTCCAGAATGACCTTTTCTGCGGACTCCAGGAATGTGACGGAGTTACCGCCGGATGTAGAAAGGCAAACTCGACCGTCAGGCAAAATGCTGGTGACTTCAATAATGGCAACCGTAGGACGGGGCAGTGCGCCCGTGCGGATCCAGTAGCCCATCTTACCAAGGTGGGCGTCAATGTACTTGATGGCACCGGAGTTAATGGCCTTACGGAGAGCGGGATTGGACTGATAGGGCATGCGGAAGCTGACGGCATTTGCGCGAGCAAGGGCGCCATCGCAGGAATCGCCGGTAGAGGCTCCGGAGAAAAGAGTTACCTGGAAGGGCTTTCCCTCGGCGTGGAGTTTTTCTGCACGAGCCGCAAGCGCGGTAGGCACCACCTTGGGGTACCCTGCCAGCGTAAAGCCGGAAACACCAAGAACATCACCATCGTTAATCAGGAGAGCAGCTTCTTCTGCGGTACACTTTTTGTCTTCAATCCAATTCATGATGCAACAAAATAAATATTTTTTCACCCAATGCTTCATTTCGTCAAGTACAATCTCATTGGAATTATGAATACCTTGATCACCCTAGTGGTGTCCTGGGTGCTTTTTGAAATACTGGACTGTAGCCTCGTGCTATCCAATTTTCTGGGCTTTATCGCCGGCGGAATCAACAGCTACGTGATGAACCGCATCTGGAATTTCAAGAGCAACAACGAAAAAAAAACCGAAATGATTCGGTTCCTTGTAGTCTTCCTTTGCGCCTACGGGTTGAATCTGCTAGTATTGAAAGGCTGCGAATACGCTCTGATCAACTTCAGCATTTTCGATGGGATCTGCCAATTTACCGCACGATTTACAAAGCCCACCTTCCTTGCGAACATCGTGGCAAACGTGGTCTACGTGCTGGCAAGCTACACCCTGTACAAGAAATGGGTTTTCCGAAAGTAACTGCAACCTAGTTACAGAATCGGGCATCTAAAAGGTACTATGGAAAAATCCCCTATTTTATCAATCCAGAACATCCGTCGCGACTTCAAGATGGGCGACGAGACGGTCCACGCCCTGCGCGGAGTCAGTTTTGATATTCACGAAGGGGAATTTGTGACCATCATGGGTACCAGCGGCTCCGGCAAATCCACCATGCTGAATATTTTGGGATGCATGGACAAGCCTACATCCGGCCACTACATCCTGGATGGGGAACATACCGAAAAATTGAAGAGGGACGCTCTCGCAAAGATTCGAAACCAGAAGTTGGGTTTCGTATTCCAGAGCTACAACCTGCTGAGCAGAACTACCGCTCTTGAAAATGTGGAACTGCCCCTCCTGTACAATTCCAAGATTTCTGCAACGGAACGCCACAAGCGGGCAATTCGAGCTCTGGAAATGGTGGGACTTCAAGACCGCATGAATCATTTGCCCAACCAAATGTCCGGCGGTCAGCAGCAACGTGTGGCCATCGCCCGCGCCCTGGTAAACGACCCGGTGATTATTTTGGCAGATGAAGCTACCGGTAACCTGGACACTCGTACCAGCTACGAAATCATGATGATTTTCCAGGAACTGCACAGACAAGGCAAGACCATCGCATTCGTGACTCACGAGCCGGATATCGCTACCTTTAGCGGCCGCACCATCACCCTGCGGGACGGCCTCCTGAAAAAAGATGTTTTGAACGTGAATGTGGCCGACGCCAAGGCCGCCCTGGAAGCATTGCCTCCTCCAGAAGTTTTTGACGATGAGGAGGATGCCTAATGAGTCCGTTATCCCTAATTAAAGTTGCCCTGAAGGCTCTTTTCCGCAATCGCATGCGCACCTTCCTTTCGGTGCTGGGCATCGTCATCGGTGTTGCCGCCGTGATCGCCATGGTGGCTATGGGCGAAGGTTCCAAGCAGTCCATCAAGGACCAGATGACCTCCATGGGTACAAACGCCATTATCATCATGCCCAACAGCAACCGCCGTGGCGGCGTGCAGATGAGTTCCGACAACTCCTCGGAATATCTCGAAGAGGAAGATGTTAAGGAACTTCGCGAAAAAGCCCAGTACATTAACGCGGTCTCCCCCATGATCAGCGCCAACGGCCAGGCCATTGTGGGCAATAACAACTCCCCCACACAGCTCAGCGGCATTTCCAGCGACTACCTGAAGATTCGCAACTACGAGATTGCCGACGGCGTCATGTTCGATGACGATGCAGACCGCATCGCGAAAGTCTGCGTCATCGGCCAGACCGTGGTGAAGAACCTGTTCCCTGATACAGACCCCATCGGAAAGACCATCAGGTATAAGAGCATCCCGCTGAAAGTCATCGGCGTTCTAAAAGGAAAGGGCAGCGGCGACTTCGGCCAGGACCAGGATGACGTGATCTTCACGCCTTACCAGACAGTGATGAAACGCTTTAATGCCACTACGGAAATCCGTCAGATTTTCGCCAACTCCATCGGTGAAGGCTATGCGGAAAAAGCCACCGAAGAAATTATGGGCATTCTCAAGGAACGTCGCAGCTGGACCAAGCCCACAGATCCCTTCCGCATTTTTACCCAGGAAGAAATGATCACCATGATGACCACCACTTCCGACATGCTTTCCCTGGTGCTTACGGCAATTGCAGGCATCAGCCTTCTGGTGGGCGGCATCGGCATTATGAACATCATGTACGTTTCCGTTACAGAACGTACTAAGGAAATCGGCCTCCGTATGGCTATCGGCGCCCGCGGCCGCGACATTCTTCTGCAGTTCCTTTTTGAATCTGTCGCCATCAGCCTGCTGGGCGGCCTCATCGGCATTGCCCTCGGTATCGGAGCTTCAGAAATCGTGAAGAACGTCCTGAACTGGCCTATGAGCGTTTCCATTACAAGTGTCGTCGCAAGCTTTAGCGTTTGCTTCATTACAGGCGTATTCTTCGGCTGGTATCCGGCACGTAAGGCAAGTAGGCTCGACCCCATTGAAGCGTTGAGATTCGAATAAGCCTCTAAAGTTACATCAAGTGTAAAAAGTGCCGGCGGTCAAACGTCGGCATCTTTGTTTTTATGAAATTGTAAGCATTTTTCTCTGAACAAAAACATTCATTATCGTTTATATTTGAAATATGAATCTACTTGAATTTTTAAAAGACATGCCGGTCATCGGCATCCTCCGCGACATTCCCCGCGGTTCCGAAGAACTGTGTGCCAAGACTGCCGCCAAATGCGGTTTGAAGGCAATTGAAGTCACCATGAATACAGATGGTGCAGCAGAAATCATTACTTCCCTGAAGGCAGCTTGTAAGCCCTATGATATTACCGTAGGCGCAGGCACAGTACGTCATGACAAGGATCTGGAAAGAGCGCTACTTGCAGGAGCCGCATTCATTGTCACGCCCAATACCCGCACCAACATTATCCGCACGGCAGCAGGGTCCAACACGCCTATCATTCCAGGAGCGCTCACTCCCACGGAAGTCCAGAAGGCTTATGACCTAGGGGCAACCGCCGTGAAAATCTTCCCGGTGGATTGCGTTGGCGGTCCCAAGTATATCAAGGCACTTCGCGGTCCTTTCCGTGATATTCCCCTGCTAGCTTGCAGCGGCGTGAATGCAGAAAATGCAGGTGAATACCTGAAGGCAGGCGCCAACCTGCTGGCCTTTGGCGGAAGCATCTTCAGCGCCAAACTCATGCAGGAAGGCAACTGGGATGAAATCGGCAAGCGTCTGACGGAACTCCTAGACGCTGTCCGCAAAGCCCTCTAATTACTAGCAGAAACAATTACGGAATAAGCAAAAGACATCGGTAAACCCGATGTCTCTTTTTTGAAACCATACGCACTCTTATCTTGAATACAATTTGAGGAGGTACTTTAGTACCCCTCAAACACGAGAAAGCTAGCCGAACAGGCAACGCCTGTGATGGCGACGTGAGCGAGTGGGGGTTCCAAGGGGGCGGTAGTCCCCTTGCATCATTATTTCTTCATCTTCTTCTTGCATTCGTACATGGATACATCCGCACTGTGGAGCATGTCGTCCATTTCCGCATAATCTTCGGAAGAGTGAGCAATGCCATAAGCGAAGGAAACCTTCTGGTCCACGATGGTAATATCGTCCACCGCCTTACGCATACGATCCACGCAGATGAATGCGCCCTTCTTGTCCGTTTCGGGACAGATGATCATGAACTCGTCACCGCCCATACGGAACAGCAAATCGGATTCACGAAGAAGAGCCTTTACGGAATTCACTACGGAACGGAGCAGCAAGTCGCCCGCCTGGTGGCCATAGCGATCGTTCACCACCTTCAGGCCGTTTACATCGAAGTAAATCAGGGAGAAACTATTTCCGTAACGACGGCTGCGGGAGAACCATTCCCTGAGGGAATACATGCCATGACGACGGTTGTAGCAGCCGGTCATATCGTCCGTAAGGGAAATGTCACGGAGGTGGCGCAACGCACGAGCCAGACGGATATGCACGTTCACGCGGGCAAGAAGAACGTCGGACATTGCATTCTTGCTTACAAAATCGGAGGCGCCGGAATGGAAGCCCTTGGTAATACTATCGGTGTCTTCGCGGCTAGTCAGGAAAATGATGGGAAGATCATCCAAGGCAAAACGCTGGCGGATGCGCAAGCACACTTCGAAGCCATTCATGTTCGGCATGTTGATATCGAGAAGGACCAGGTCAACTCGGTTGCTGTTCAGGAATTCCAGAGCTTCTTCGCCGGAAGTACAGCAGGTCACATTGTAACCTACGTGGGATAACAGTTCAGAAGTCTGATTCAAGACTTCTGCATTGTCATCGACAATCAGAATTTTTTCTTCAACCATGTATTTACCCTTTCCCAGAATCCACACACCAAATGGACCTGGTACAAAAATATAAAATTAAGGGGTTTTATGGATGTAAAAATTCCAACACAGGAGCAGACCCCACCAGGCCCAATTTTTTCGATAATTCAAAGAATTTGCTTAAGGAATTCTTACGTTCTTCTGTAAAACGATAATCCAAAGCACTATAATAATTTTCCACCACCGAACGCGGCAAGTTTACGGGATACTTGGCAAGCCATTTATCCAACGCGCGAGACGGATTGTTGCGGAATTTTTCAATGCTTATTTTTGTGGCCTCAAGATATCGATGCAAGGATTCCAAGTGTTCCGCATCCAAGGCAGTCTTGGAAATAATCCAGGCGCCAAAAACGAAGGGGGCTCTCTGCCATTCCTGCCAGAGAGTTCCTAAATCGTAATCATAGGAAAAACGGTGGCGTTCATTTTCTTCAAGAGCCTGATCTCCAATCAGGAGGCAGGCGTCATCCCCATCCTCGTAGGCGCCATCCACATAAACAGGCTTCACGCCGAAGCGCTCTTCCAGAAGGATACGCAACAGAGTTACCGAAGTCTTGCTCTGGGCGGTCATCCGAATCCGCTTACCATCTAAAGAATTTATCTGCAATTTAGAGAACAACTTAACGGAACGAACTTCAAAGGAACAGGAGGTGCAAAGATCCGGCGACAGGACAAATGCGCCCGGTTTTTGTGCAAAAGTAATGGAAGAAGCCGGAGAAAGATGGATTGATCCATCCTTCAGCCCCGCACAATGGGCGCTGGGAGGTCCATCCACAAACTCAATGTCACGAAATTCCGATTCACGCCCAATAAAATCATGAAAAAAGGGCGCACAGACTAAAAAAGGAATTCGTCCAACTCGTAAAGTCATGCAAAAAAGTTAACTTTTCTTGCCGTGATCAAATTGTGATCATAGAGGAAATAGAAAGAAAACAAAAGATAATTGGCTAAGGTATAATGGCTGTATTCCACGTTAAGAAAACATCGCTCGGTGAAGATCCTAATACTCTGGTTTTCAAGGGCAAGATTGTTGAAGGCCCCATCAGCAAGGGCATGACCATTGAAATTCCCGTCACACAGGAAGCTGTGGTTTCTATGAAGATTTACGATGTCGTTCTTTTTGAAAAGCAGAAGGACGACGAGAAGAAGGTCGGTCTGGTGATGGACTTTGACGGCCTTCCGGATGACATGGAAGTCATCATGGGTCTGAACATCGCCGAAGAAGACCTGAAGATCGTTAACGAATAAGATTTCCTAAAACGGCGGTCAATTCAGGCCGCCAAAAAAATGGGATGGTACCATGAAAAAAGAAAGACTACGGGGAGTGAATTTGGGTGGCTGGTTCAGTCAGGTTGACTGCATTCAGGAAAAAGATCCTGTAGGTTTTCCTGGACTAGTACCTCACATCCAGACCTTCCTTAGCGCAAGCGATTTCAAGCGCATCCGCGAGGCGGGGTTCAACCACGTTCGCGTGCCGGTGGACTACTTCAACGTATTCAACGGCCCTGAACTCAAACCCAACGAAGAAGTGTTCGGACTTCTGGACAAGGCCCTAAAGGAAATCCAGGCAGCAGACCTGGACGTGATTCTGGACCTCCACAAGTGCCCCGGACATGACTTCCATCTGGCTAGCTACGAAGAACAGGCTTTCTTTGTCAGCGCAGACGCCCGCAAGGACACCAACAAGGTGTGGTCCTACATGGCAGAGCGCTATAGCACTGAGTCTCGCGTCATGATGGAGCTGTTGAACGAGCCTGCCGCCGGCGACTCCAAGGTTTGGGACAAAGTAAAGGATGAAATTTTCTGGACCATCCGCAAGCACGCCCCCAAGAACACCATCGTGGTGGGCGCCAACAAGTGGAACAGTGCCCGCGAATTTGAATTCCTTACCCCGCTGGACGACGACAACGCCATCTACAGTTTCCATACTTACACTCCGGTGACCTTCACTCACCAGGGTGCCGAATGGATTCGCGATCCCTTCTTCAAGATTGAACGTCCCTGGCCCGGCGACTACGCCGCTCCTGCCGATGACGGTTGTACCCGTCTGGATGTAGAGTTCGGTAAGTGGGACAAGGCCCGACTCCAGGCAAGCATCCAGAACGCTCTGGATTTCCGCGCCAAGTACGACCTGCCCGTCGCCTGTAACGAATTCGGCGTCTACGTTCAAGTCGCCCGAAAGTATCAGTTAGCCTGGATGCGCGACTTCCTGGACATTCTCCGTGAAGCCGACGTAGGTTACAGCTACTGGAACTACAAGAACCTGGACTTCGGTCTGGTATCCAAGGGCGAATCCCTCCATAACGATCTGCCCCAGTACAACAACGCAGACCGCCTGGACACCGAACTCATGAACCTCATCGCTAAGGGGTAATTAGTTGCAAGGGGCTCTGCACGTCCACAAAGTGGATAATTCTCACTAAGGGCTAAAGCCCTAAGTGTTCATTTACCTTGGAACCCCGAAAAAAGGAGCGCACCATCGCAAGCCAAGCTTGCTTGATGCGCTCCTTTTTTGTTTGAGTGGAGGCAAAGCCTCCTACTCAAAATCTGCCCGATAATTATCTCAGAATATTTCTTGCATTCTATTTTGAAGAGGCGCTTTAGCGCCCTTCAAACGAGCGCCTTATATTTCGATTAGGATGCCGGCCTGGATGTAGGCGTAGCCTTTTCCGTAGTGGTCCAGGAATTCGTAGCCGCCCATGACCATGATGGAAGACAAATCCCCATTCTTAATATCCAGGCCGCCGCCGGCACGCCAAAACATCTGGTGATCGCTTCCGATGAGATAGCCGAAGTCACCTGTAGCTACAGGCAGGACCGTGCGACCGAAGGGCAGGCGAACCCACAGGCTTCCGGACACCGGAAACAGCCTGACGTTATCGATTTCCTGATAGCCCGTTCCCACGCCTACGAAAAGCATCTGGTCAATGGGATACCACCAGTGGCCATAGACATTCAAGTTGAACTTACTGATTTCGCTGACGTAGTTCACCACACCGCCTTGTAAATCTAGCGTAAACGCACCGGCGGGGGCACCGCCGAAGGCTAAGGCGAAAAGAACTGCAGCAAAAACTTTCTTCAACTTCATAAAACCACTCGATTACGCGTCGTCGTCACTGCGGGCTTCGCGTGCCCAGCCACCGCTCTTTTCGCGGGTGAAAGACAGGAAGAAGCCCTTCAGCAAAGCCACATTCATCAGCAGGAAATAGTAGCCCGCAGGAATAAGCTTAAAGGCAAATGCCAAGAGACCCAAGGTCATGAGGCCAAAGAAAATCTGGTACACCAGACCGCTGGTCAAAAGCAAGCCGCAACAGATGTACAGCAAGATAAAGATGTGGGGAGAGAACCAACGCAGAATCTTGTGGGAGAAGAACAGATAAGCCGTCAGGGGACGGAAGGGATTCAGCAAAGGCAGATAGGAGAGCAGGAAGTTGTAGTTTGCACGGCCAATGCGAACCTTACGGCGGAATTCACCGCTGGATTCCTTGGAGGTCTGTTCCGTACCGATAGCGCTGGAAACGAACGTACAGAAGAATCCCTTCTGCAGAACCTTCGTCGCAATGAAGAAGTCATCCATGACGCTCTTCTTGACGGGCAGTTCCGTATAGAGGCTGCGACGGATGGCATAGAGAGCGCCGTTACCGCCCACCAGGCGATCCAGGATACCTTCGAACTTCTTGATTTCAGATTCCAGATCCCAGTAGGAACTTTCACCACGACCCAGCACGCTTCCGCTCTTGTCGGAAAGGATCAAGTGACCACAGGCGCAACCAATCTTCTTGTCCTTGAACGGCTGCACCAGCTTACGTACCACGTTGGGGAAGAACATAGTGTTGGCGTCGCAGAACAGCAGGATGTCGTTCTTTGCAATGCCGTGGAGGCGGTTCAGCATGGCAGCCTTGCCCGCATTCTTGGGAGCCTTCACCAAGGTGATTCCCTGGTCGGCATAGCTGGCGATAATTTCGGCGGTACGGTCTGCGGAACCGTCATCGCCAATAAGAACTTCCAGCTTGTCCTTGGGATAATCCAGTTCCAAAATGTTCTGGATCTTACGTTCAATCACCGCCTCTTCGTTGAAGGCGGAAATCAGGATGGACACCGTAGGCAGTTCATCGCTTTCGTCCAGGTCCCTCTTGCGGCGCTTGAAAAGTTCGCTAATGAAGGGCAGGGAAACCAGGAACAGGAAATAGCAGTGGACCACCAGGAACAGCAGAACCCAGAAAGCTATCTGTACGTAAAAAAGGAATTGTTCGTTCATCGTGCAATCCACTCCTTCTCTTTTGAAAGGAACTGATTCAGCAGGTAAAGCATATCTTCCACAGTCATGGACTGGGTAACCGTAAGGATGGACATTCCCTTAGGCGCCACCAGCACAAAGGAGGGCAGGGCCTTCAGTTCCCATACTTCGGAATAACATTTCTGAACAGTCTTCTTCTTGCCATCGCAGGTAATCTTTTCCTGAGAATCGGCATCCAGCTTTACGGGAAGAAAACGCTCATTCAAGACTTTTGCAACAGCGGTGTCGCCATAGACGTTTACGTCCATGATCCGGCAGGGCACACACCAGTCCGCATACATATCCACAAAGATCAGCTTCTTCTGGACCTTGGCAAGATTGAGGGCCTGGTTGTAAGAGAACCAGTGAACCGCCGAACTGTCCGCAGCCTTGGGAGCCTTTTCCGCGGGAGCGGCAAGAGCCAGAGAGGCGAACAGCGCAAGGAGAATGAAGACGTGCTTAATCACCTTCAATTACCCCCTTACGAGTCCGGGGCGGTGTATTAGGAGCAGGCTTCATAGCCGGAGCAGAGGGGCCGGACTTGGGCACGGAAGGCTTCGCCTGTTCCATTTCCTTTCTAACAGCAAGCAAGGTATCGATGCGATCGTTTACAGCCTTCTGAAAAGGAATCCACTGGTCCGGATCGTCCAGTATTTTATTGACTTCGTCCAGATACTGTTCGCGGGTATAGCCAGCCTTCTTGAGAATGTCCTGACGGGAAAGTCGAGCCATGGGAGAGTCTCCCCCATAGGCCATATCCATCAGGCGCAGTTCCACAAAGGTGTCCACCAGCTTCTGGTCCACCACAACTTCGCCGGAACAGCCCACACCCAACAATAAGGCAAAGGCGAGACAGCCGAGCCGCCCCACCCTAAAGCACTTGTTGTTGAAAATGCCTGCCATCTTAAAGAAGTTCCTAACTGTCGGACTTCTCTTCCAGAGCGTTCTCGAAAAGACCTTCCACGTATTCAGACTTGCTGAAGGGAACCAGCTGGTCGATGCGTTCGCCCATACCAATCCAGCGGATAGGAATCTGCAGGGAGCTGGCGATGGAAAGTACTGCGCCACCGCGGGCGGTACCATCCAGCTTGGTCACCACGAGACCCGTCAGCGGGAAACTCTGGTTGAAGATCTTGGTCTGGTTGATGGTGTTCTGTCCGGTATTGCCATCGATGACCAGCCACATGTCGTGAGGCATGCTGGGGTCCACCTTCTTGATGACGCGGACAATCTTCTTCAATTCTTCCATCAGGTAGTCTTTATTGTGCAAGCGACCAGCAGTATCGATCAGCACTACGTCGCAACCACGGGCCTGTGCGGCCTGGCAGGCGTCAAAGGCAACTGCTGCCGGGTCGGAGCCTTCCTGATGTTTCACAAATTCTGCGCCAGAACGTTCAGCCCAAGTTTCCAGCTGGTCAATGGCTGCCGCACGGAAAGTATCGCAGGCGGCAATCATCACCTTCTTGCCTTCGCCAATGAGACGTGCGGCAAGCTTACCGATGGTTGTAGTCTTTCCAGCACCGTTCACGCCAATGACGAGAACCACATGGGGCTTCCCCTTCAGTTCAAAGGGAGGAGGATCCTTCAGAAGACGTTCCGCTTCGGAGCGCATAATGTCCAAAACCTGTTCGGTAGTGAGGGACTTGCCCAAAGCATTTTCGCGGAGAGCATCCGTCAAGAGGAATGCGGCTTCTACGCCCACATCCGCCTTGATCAGGTGTTCTTCCAGTTCTTCCAGAGTATCGTCAGTAATCTTGCCTGCACCGACAATGCCCTTCAGTTCTCCCATAAGGGCGTCGCGGGTCTTGGCAAGACCGCTCTTAATCGCAGAAAAAAATCCCATATTACAGCTTGCTTTCTACAACGTCCACCAGGCCGTAAGCCTTGGCTTCTTCTGCAGACATAAAGTTATCACGTTCAGTGTCGCGGTCAATTTCTTCCATGGTATGGCCGGAAGTTTCAGCCAGGATCTTGCCGGTGATACCGCGGATACGCAGCATTTCTTCGGCCTGAATCTGGATGTCGCTGGCAGGAGCCACAATTTCACCGTGAATCAAGGGCTGGTGAATCATGATGCGGGCATTGGGCCATGCATAACGCTTGCCCTTGGCACCAGAAGTCAACAGCACAGCGCCCATAGAGGCAGCCTGGCCACAGCAAACGGTCACCACATCACTCTGGATGGCGTTCATGCAGTCATAAATAGCAAGACCGCTGGAAATGACGCCGCCCGGGCTGTTGATGTAAAGAGTAATATCGTCGTGGTTCAAGGAATCCAGATAAAGAAGCTGCTTCACGATGCGTTCCGCACTTTCGTCATCCACACCGCCCCACAGGAAAATGCGGCGGTTATTGGCCAGATATTCTTCGGCCTTCTTGATCATGTCCGGATTCTGAGCTTCTTTCTTTTCGTTACAATCTGCCATAAATAGCATCCTTTATCTTGTTCGTCGGTTAATGTAGAAACATTCCTCATCATATATCGTCATAAAAAGGCAAATTGTACAATAATTAAGAATATTTTTTTCAATTCAATTTCCGTACTAAACGTAGGCCACGAAAAATGAAATCATTTGAAACTTTATAATCACAATGCGCACCAAGATTCAATGCACCTAACGAATCCGACATAAACCCACCTTTACATGTCAAAACTTCATTGTCAAAGATGCTTTTCCCAGGCAACATCACGCTTTCACAAACCAGCCCAGAAATATCGTAAAGTCCAAAATCATTCGGTTTTAGCTTTCCTACCGGACGAGAGCTTTGTAACCAACGTCCGCAAGAATTCTTCAACCACTTTCTTTCATAAGGTTTCTTCGGATTTATTTTTTTTAAAGGATCTTCAGAATCTTGAATACCAAACCATGCATATTCTAAAGCCAAAGAAGAGTCTATTTCATTACCCCAAACGAATTCAGCATTCGCGTGTCCTCCACGAGCCAAAGCCATCCATTCATCGTAATAGGGTAATCTATAGCCATTTGCTTTTTCATCCACCCTAACAACAACATATCCTGAAACATCGCTATTATCCAAAGCAAAGACCTCATGTTTTATACCAAATCGTCCGTCATCAAAAAATTTTAATGAGCGCCAATCTTTTGAGAAATCAAAGCTATATACGGGAACCAATCCATCACGACGACTTCGTTCATTTGCATAAAGCAATGCATAATAAGGTGAAATCCGTATTGCAGCGAAGTCATGTGCGTCACAGGCCCCCTTTGTCATTCCCTTTTTTACTGAAATCCAATAATTTTGATTTGCAAATATATCAGGCAACAATTGATTTGGAATAGAGTCCCACAACATATTGACAAACTCACATTCCGTCACTTTGTACTCATCAACAGCAAGAACCTCCTGAATACGTTCAAATCGCAAAGAATCAAGATAACCACCTTCTGCATACTTTAAGCCTATGTTTAAAACACGGGAAGACGCATCCTTTTTTTGTTTCCTTTTTTCCGATCCATTGTATCCCAACAAATGTTCTTTTTGTGAAAGATCTATATATTTCATCCCTACCAAAACGTTAATATTAACAACCTCCTCTAATGAACGATCGTACCTTACGACGGCAGATTTAACAAAACTACCAGACTGCAACAATACACAATCTCCTTGCCTCTCAAATAAGATATTTTTTACATTCCACTGTCCATCACCAAAAGATTTTTCAAGACAAATCGAATAATTTTTATTTTTTTCTAATTCAATCCATTGAACTCTCTTATCTAAAACAATTTCAACTTTGTTCTGTGAGTAAACAAGAGAATCCAAGGACTTTGTCATTTGGCGATTATCCAACACAGACACAATCGCTTTAGGGCCGTTCGTTTTATTTTGAGAAACAAAAGGTCTACCATCTAGCTCATAAGTTTTTTTTTCGCCCGAAAGAGCAACATTGAAAGCGATTAACAAGACGCAAGTGACTTTAATACTGAGACTGAACATTTTTAACCCCTATTGATACACACACTTTGTTCTATCTCGCATACATAACCATTGACTTTCTGTAGCATATTTTCCATTTTTCTTAATTCTTTCATTTTTTGATGTGTAGACAACCTGTTTAGGTCTATATGCTATTTTGGGCCCTATGGGAGTAGCATAATTCATTAAATTCGTTTCTTCTGTTGACTTATAGATAAACGGATCGTCATTAGACATATACGCATCGGACATTCCATATGTATGAGCGATTTCATGATTCAAAGTATTGTACGAATTTTGCCCGCTAGTATGGGCTCCCCAGACAAGACCTCCAACAACCGCAGAGGGCCCATCCTTTCTTGGGAAACCATTTACAAAAGTACCCGGAATCTGCGCTGCATATGCAACAGCATATGGAAAACCAGGAACAATCGGATAGACATCGGCAACAAGAGTATAGCGATAATGGCCAGAACCGCTTCCTACATTGTACAATTTCAACAAAAAAGAATTTGATTCCTTATCAAAATCAACCATTTCAGCTTCAATACGCTTTTGTTGAATATTGGGATCAGAACTCACCAAATACATGGGAAAGCGTTTATTCAGACACCCCTCATCATAAGTCAATTTATAATACTTTGTACATACATTATTGTAATCACTATAATTTTGCAAAACAATAGTTCCTGACAACGCATTTGACGGTAAATCCCATCCAATCGACATCTCATTGATTCCCAAAACCACATTGACGCTCCAGTTATCAATATGAGATACAGTCATAAAACTCAAGTGTGCTGCTTCAATTTTTTTACGCAACGATTGAATTTCACTGTTCATCGACACAATCTTTCTTTCTAATGGCTCACAAGCATATTTAGACGAATTTTTGTCATAACATTCGTTTAATTCTACTTTTTTTTCATCACGCTGCACAATTTTTGCACTTTGTTGTACCATATATTTTTGATAAACTTCATATTTACTTTTCATATCTGGATTTTTTTCCATAACGATTTGCGTAACAACGTCCGATAAATAATCGTTAAGATTCATTGGTTCCGTCAAATCTACATACAAAACATCATCGAGTTTAAAATCTGATGGTTTCCGCTCAACAAAGCGTCCTCCAACTACCGCCTGCGAGAACACTTCGTTAAAACTTTCCTCTACGTTATCCCTATTGTAACAGCCATTTTCTTCTCCAAAAAAACAATTTGAGTTATCTGCGTCACCATACTGCACGAAATCAATATTTTTTTCATCTTTTGAAAATTCAATAACATGGACATATCTCTTTTTATCAACATTCCCATAGTACACAGCATAATCACCTTTAGACAGTTCAATTTCTCTAAGACAAATGTCCGCAACACAAATGTCCCCTCCCTGATAAACATCTGAAGAGATAATCTGTTTTTTTTCATCAATTTGATGAAGATGAAAATCGTCTTTTATCTTAGGATCTACTCGTATTCTTAACTTGGCAAGCTCTCCACGTTTTACAGACATATAAACATCTTGTCCCCTTTCAACATTATCTGGATAAAATGCTAAAGGGTCCACATCAAAACCATAAAGATGATCATACGACTTAAGAAACCATGATACCGTTGTTTCCCAATCAATTTCTTCAATTTCTCCGTTTCCAAAAATGGCATTGTCATTAGAAACTCCTCCAACAGGTCCGACTAGAGGATTAACTTCAGTACAACTAACAACCTTATTTTCTTGGTGACACTGCAAAGAATTCCTTCCCGCATACGCATCGCCACGTTCAACATCATCACACGCAAAGACGCCCCATAAACATAGGAAAAACAAAAAAAATCTCAGCATGCTTTTCCTTTTTTTATTGAGCTTCATAATAAAAATAATCCGAAACAGAACTCATGTATATCACTATTGCCTCATCAAAATTTCCCGCGTCCTGAGGGCGTTTCGTAAATAATACCGGTTTGCCTGCATTTTTTGTCATAGTTTGAAAAACATATTGGCCATGTTCTTCACCATTTTTATAAACATCAAATTCAATAGGTTTCTCATCTATTTTTTCCCCATCCCTATTTTTCACCCACAACTTTACCCTTGCCCTCTCCTTATTCGTTTTTTTATGTTTTTGTACAAAAACCTTCCAAACTCGCGAGTAAGGAGTCGAAGCGATATACTCTCTGTAATACGCTCCAGAAACCGCGGTAATCAAAGGTATTGCAGGCATCTTTTCAACCACATTTCCATCATCATCCAACACGCCAAAAAATGCATTGCTTAATGCATTTGCATAGGCGTAGGCTCCCAAAGCAATTTCATCGTTAGGGCGATTCATATTCAAAATATCAAACCTCAGCATACTTGTACTTTGTATGCCAGCTTTTAAAAGAACGGACTCTTTGCTTAAATTAATGCCAGCATCATAACCCATATACATATTTTCACCAGCAGGTTTACTTTCATCAATGAACTTCGGATCACCAGCGAAGTTATTTGTACCAGGATAAGCCTTCGTGAAGGAAGAGCTCACTGCAGAATAACCGGAAACGACTTCTCCACCACATTCCGCAGTGTTGCAACCAGCAGTATTCTTCCAGAAAATAGAGTTTCCAATCACACCATTCGCAGCACCACCAATAGCACCATTTGCAGCGCTAGCCTTATTTGCAAAGAATGTCGCATTCCAGAGATTCAGTGTTGCACCAGAATTGTAAAGAGCACCACCATTAACATCAGCACCATTGCTATAGAAAATGGCATTTGCAATATATGCATCAGCAGCATACACAGAAATTGCACCACCATTCTTTGCCGCTGAATTACCAAGGAATAGCGTATTGATCGCGCTAACCTTTCCTGTTGAAAATACAGCACCACCATTTTCTGCGGCATAGTTGTTCGCGAAGCGAACATTTTCAAGATTAAGTGTATCCATGGAAAAAATAGCACCGCCATTTTTTGCAGACCCAGAATTAGAAATCAGCACATTCTTCAACGATATTTTCTGATTACCTGTATTCAAGGCGCCGCCATTTTCAGAGTTGATGCCATCGGTCACGCGAAGCCCCTTAAGGCTGCGGGGAGATTCTCCTTCTATCTGAATATGAGAAGTTTTTCCCAGGTTAATCATTGGCAAATCATTTTCAGAATTCAATTCCCAAAGGTCCGTGGTATTACCGACAATTTCAAAACCTACCATCCATGGAACTACGCCATCTTTGTAGTTGTCAGCCGCATTCCAAGTACCACCAGCCATATTGATTTCCCTACCAGTAGATTTGGCGATGGAGAGAACGGTTTCAAAATCACCAATCGCAGTTGTTGCAGAGGAGCCATCACAGCCCTGTTTGCACAGAGTTTGAGGATTCCAATAAACCCTATAGTTAGAACTCTTAGAGAAATCAAAGACATAGTTACTATAGGAAGCCTCCACCGGAAATCCAGAAATCATATCACGAGTAAGAGACACTACGACAGACTGATTCGGAGAAGAAAGTTCCACCAGCTTGGAAGAGCCACCATTCACCTTCACATTCACATCATCTGCATACACAAACATTTCAATATTGGAAGTTTGGGTCGAAACAACAGAATTGTAGCGGTATACACCAGAGTTAAAGAACGGGCCAAAATGTTCTTCGCTATGGGAAATTTCGTCAGCACGAGGCTCCTGCGATACCGTAGACTGAGGTTCCATCAAGAACTTATTCGCATAGACTCCACCGACCAAATGAGTTCTAGACGGGATACGCACAAATGCATTCGGAGCAATAACCTTACCAAAATACAAGCCATCAGTACCGAAATCAACCGTTTCACCAGCGACATTCCAAGTTATTTCACTTGGATTTCCTCCAACAATGGAGATTTTATTTCGATCACCGAACCTGACATTACCGGCAACGGCAATGGAAATCGGACCAGAGGTCATGTCAAAAGCGATTTCTGCATCCGGTTCTGTATAGAAGTTCTGGAAAGAGTATGTTCCCGCAGAAAAGCGCACCTTTGCACGCGTATTTGCATAAAATGCGCCATAGTTACCCGGAACAAGCTGCAAAGAGCCGTCAAGATTTACAGACACTGGCGTGGTTCCCAGGACAATCTCAGGCAACTGAACAGAAGGCTTTTGGACACCCGCCTTTATTTTTGTCGCAGCATAGACATCATTCTGCTCTGTACACGAAGTTGCGAAACGCAAATCACCAACAACGTAAGCACGCTCACGCAAGAAACAATTGTCAGAAACGCTTACATCACCGTAAATTTTTGATTCAACACCTAATTCTACATCCCCACCGACAACATTGCCCAAGGCTTTGGAATTATCGCGAAAATCGATTGTATTTGCAACAACAACATAATCTAAATAACCGGATTCTGTTTGTTCCGTGCTAGGCTTACTGGGTGTGACAACCGTATTTCCACAATCGAGACAATTAAGACTTACGTCCGAAAAATAGACGGATCCGGCACTCTTACCAAAATTGAATTCCAAACGAGCATTACTTACATTGCCAGAATTCATCCTAAAGGTCTTGGTAACCTCACGGCCGTTCACGGTAGCAACAACTTCACCAAATTCAGCAAATGCATCATAAGGGAAGCCATCTCTGCCAATACGGATTTCTGTATAACGACGTGCACTGACGCCCTGCAAGAAAAACTTCACTTCATATGTTTTACCAGATTGAAGTTCAATATTCTTACGCGTTAGCTGAACATTCCAATAATCAGATCCACCATTATTAATAGAAACTAGACCATCACTGAACGTTGCAAAGGCACCATTATAGTTTGCAAGATTCCATTCTGAATACGGGAAATTTGCAGCAAGAACGCTTACTGACAACACACCGCACAACACAAGATAAGTGAAAATCTCTTTCACTTCGCCTCCTAGCCCTCAAAAATCAAAGGGAAATAGTAAAAATCGGCGAACCATTTGTCAATAAAAAAAGAAATTTTACTATCATTGCACACTAGGCAGGGACATCTCCATCCTGTCTAACACAAAGCAATTTGTCACAGTTCACTCTTTTTTCTTTGTCTCCATGAACGAAAAGTACCTCGTAGGCCTCATCGGGCCCGAAATTCTGGAAGCTGCCGAAAAGGATTCCATGCACCCGGTCCACCTGGATCTAGGCGCCTGCACCTCCCTGGAAATCCGCTACGATTTCTTTGACGAAAAGATGTGGCCCGAACTTTCCGCAAGAGTTGAAAAAGTTGCCCCCGGCAAGTTGCAGATTGGCACCATCCGCCTCAAGCGCGATGGCGGCACCTTCCCCGATGCCCGCGAGATAGAACGACTGGACCTCTGGAAAAAAATCCTGGAAGCACCTGTAGTTCCCCAGTGGCTCGACCTGGAGCGCGATTGCCTCCATCAGTTCGAAAATTTGAACAAATTAACCGCAGGCCGCAAGGTTCAGTTATTGATTTCTGAACATAACTTCTCTCGGGTTCCAAGTGATTCCGAGCTGGAAAACTTCGCCAAGGACGTTCTCCGTTTCAAGGCTCCGGGTTTGAAAATCGCCGCCATGAGTAACGACACCGAAGATTGCGGTCGACTGTATAAGTTTATCAAGAAGAATTTCAAAAAATTCAAGCTTTTTGCCGCCTTCGGAATGGGCGAAACGGGCAAGGCCAGCCGCCTCTGGTCCCTGAAGGAAGGGGCGAATTTGACCTACGGAGCCATCGGATGTGCCCACGCCCCTGGTCAAATTGACGTCATGACCATGAAAACCGCCCTAGACCAATGGGAATCATTCCAATCCGAACTAGAATTATCCGCTTTTTTAAGCAAATTTTAGCGTTTTTTGATATTTTGAGATTACATTAGGTTTTTGACCCTCCCCAAAATTGAAATAATTGCTAAAATATTCTATTAGTACTTAATAAAGGATCGGTAAAAATGCGTCTTTCCGAAAGGTTTGTCGACAATTGCATCATCATTAACTCTTCCAGCACCACCAAGGAAGCTATCCTGAACGAGCTGGTAGATACTCTTTGCAGTGCCTACAAGCTGGAACACCGTAACGAAATCTTTGACGCCGTCTGGAGCCGCG
Organism: Fibrobacter sp. UWEL; assembly: GCF_900142535.1. NCBI lineage: Bacteria > Pseudomonadati > Fibrobacterota > Fibrobacteria > Fibrobacterales > Fibrobacteraceae > Fibrobacter > Fibrobacter sp. UWEL. The sequence goes on along the minus strand of NZ_FRBE01000011.1, from coordinate 31,810 downwards.
AACAGAGCCGTTCCACCGGTATCGGTTGCGGTCTTGCCGTCCCCCACGCAAAGATTGACTATGTAGACCGCATGTGCATGGTAGCCGCTACCATCGAGAACGGCCTGGACTTTGCCTCCTTCGATGGGGAACCGGTCTATTTGATTATCCTCATCGTGAGCCCGGGCAATACCGTAGGTCCTCATCTGAAGGCCCTGTCCTCCGTCAGCCGTCTGCTGGCCGATGGCGGTGTCCGTAAGGACCTGATTGCCTCCAAGGACCCCTCCGAATTCCTGACCATCCTCAAGGCCGCCGAAGACAAGTATTTATAATGATGCAGAGGGGAGCTGAAGCTCCTCCTCAATTACCTCAAGAATTTCTCTGAGGAGGGACTTTAGTCCCCCTTGACAGATTATCCTGCGCATTCTATATTTGCACCCACGCTTGGACGGTTAGCTCAGTTGGTTTAGAGCGCTGCTTTCACACGGCAGAGGTCACTGGTTCAAATCCAGTACCGTCCACTAGAAAAGGTTTGGTTCCACCAAGCCTTTTTTTGTTTCCTTACAAGTAACGTTTTTTCTATTTTGGGCGTAACTTAAGCCTAATGGCAACGAATTCACCTTATCAAGCATCAAAAGGGCATGATCAAGTCTAGAGCAACATTATTTGGAATCCTTGCAGCGGCATCCGTTGCCATGGCAGGTGAAACCTGGACGTTGGAACAGTGCCTGGATAAGGCCAAGAAGTCCAGTCTCTCCCTGGAAGCCGCCAAGCTGAAGGAACAGTCTGCTGAAATTTCCGTAAAGCAAGCCAAGTCCAGCGGCGGCCCCACCGTCAGCGCCAACATCGGCAATACCCTCTACGACTATCCCCTGGCAGCTCATCCCCAGGACCATTACCGCTTTAGCGTTGGCATTTCCGGTTCCTATACCCTGTGGGACGGCGGATCCACCAAGCTGAATACGGAAGCTACCCAGTTATCGAAGGAAGCTACAATCCTCGCTACCAAGCAGACGGAACGCACCATCCAGGAAAGCGTCCTGAACGCCTATATCAACTTGCTGGCCGCCCAGGAAAAGCTCCGTACGGCAGATGCTTCCGTAGAGCTATCCCAGGCAGAATTCGATCATTACTCCAAGCTTTTCGAGGCAGGCTCCATCACCAAGAAGGACCTGACCCAATCCCAGTCCAACGTTCTGCAAAAGCAGGTGGCACAGCTTACCGCCCAGCTGAACGTGAACACCAGCAAGACGACCCTGCGCCAGCTCCTGGAACTGGACGCAAGCGACAGCATGCTGGTCTCCGCACCGGAAGCAAACATTTCCTCCCCGGACTCCCTGGAACCGCTTCCCGCATACGCCCAGCTGATGGACGATGCCCGAGCCGCAAATCCGGGACTCAAGTCCGATAGCATTTCCGTGAAGGCTGCCAACAAGAATGTGGAAGTAGCCGGCAAGAACAGTTCCGTCACCGTGACTCTAGGCGCCAATTCCTCCACAGGCTTTACCGCCTGGGAATCGGACCGTTACGCCCGCCAAATGAAGAACGGTTGGCAGAACTCCATCTCCCTAAATATTAACATCCCCATTATCGACAACGGCTCCACGGAAAACAAGGTCCTCCAGGCGCAAGTCAACGAAGCCTCCTCCCAGGTAGCCCTCCAGGAATCCTCCAAGAATCTGGAAAATAACATGGAGAAACTCTATCTCAACGCCATGAGCGCCGATATGCAATGGAAGGCCGCCATCCTCCAGGTGGAAGCGGAAACGGAAGCCCTGGCAGTCGCCGAAGAACAGCGCAATGCAGGCGCCATCACCTACACGGATTACCTGACCCAGAAGAACAATCTGGAAAGCGCCCAGGTGACACTCACCAACGCCAAGTACACAAGTCTCCTGGCCCGCAAGCTCCTGGAACTTTACCAAGGCAAGTTAGACTAACCCCGCAGGGAACTAGAACAAGTATAAGCAAAAAGGCGCGGCATAAAGCCTCGCCTTTTTGCATATCCATAAAGCCCTAGAAAGACAGGCGGGCACGCCCTGCTTCCTTGGACTTGTACAGCAACTTATCTGCAGCCTGGTACAGGGCGTTGAAGTTATTCATGGTCATGTTGGCTATAACTGCACCCATGGAAATACTGGTGCTATTGGCAGCCACCTTCAAGGACATGGTAATCTTGTCGAAAATCTGCTGGGCACGCTGGTACATAAACTCATCAGTACAGGCGGGATCGAAGAACAGTGCGGCGGCAAACTCCTCACCACCCATACGTCCAGCAATATCATCGCGACGCAAGGTAGACAGTAAGGTCTGCCCCACCAGCGTCAGGAATTCATCCCCTTCAACGTGTCCGTGGTTATCGTTGTATTGCTTGAAATGGTCTACGTCCAACATTAAGAGCATGACCTTGGTCTTGCCTTCCAGAAGCTTGTATTCCGTATCGCTCTTGAAGGCGGAACGATTCAAAAGCCCCGTGAGGGAATCCTTACGGAAGGCATTTTCCCACTGTTCCTGCTGGATACGAGCCTTGTTACGTTCGGTACTTACCATGACTCGCAGGGAGTAGGTGTCAGACACGTCTGCCACCACGATTTCTGCACGGCCCGCCCGAACTGCGGAATCGAAGTAGCGGCGACCAAAGCACAGCACGTAGATTATCGAGCCATCCTTACGACGGATACGATGTTCAAAGAATGCCTGGGGAGCTCGGCCCAAATGTTCCATCATCTGGGTCACGTATTCCATACGGTCTTCTTCGGGAAGCAAGTCCACCTGGTTCATATGGCGGGCTTCAATATCTTCCTTGGTAAAGCCAGTCAACTTTTCAAAGTCACCATCAATGCCTACAATGAAGTTCTGTTCGTCCAGAGTATAGCGGACATACTTCAGAGCATGTACCGTATTCACCACACTTGCCACCACCGTATCGCCCTGGGCGATTTCTTCACGAACCAACTCTCTAGAAGGTTCGTCTACAGTGGATACCTTTTCAGTGGAAGGCATGGAATCCAGCATCTGGATAAATTCCGAAACGATGTTGGGGTCAAACTGGGAACCCGCACAACGTTTCAGTTCATCGATGGCAACCCTCTGAGGTAATGCCTTGCGATAAACACGAGTGTTGACCATGGCATCATAAGCATCCACCACTGCAATAATACGAGACAGCAGAGGAATGGCTTCACGAGATAGGCAATCAGGATAGCCTGCACCATCCCAACGTTCGTGATGATGCAAGATCATATCCGCAATGCCCTTCAGTTCCTCAGAGCTATTGGCAATCTGGAAGCCCTTTGCGGTATGAGTTCGCATGACCTCCCATTCCTCATTGGTGAGTTTGCCAGGCTTGTTCAGGATTTCAAGAGGTACGCCAATCTTGCCGATGTCGTGTAGCAGGCACAGCAAGGAGAGGTTACTCTGATCCACGTCAGAAAGACCAATGCGACGCCCCAGTTCTGCACCTAGGGTCTGCGTGCGGCGAACATGTTCTTCCGTATCGGAATCGCATTCCTGCAGGGCCTGCACTAGGGAGTTCAGCACCACAGAATGGGCGGAGTTACGGTCCAGAAGTTTCTTCTGGCGAACGCCCCTGACTGCAACGGCAATGGATTCCAGCAAGACGGCATCAGGCTCACAGACACTTACCGCATACTGAATATTATGTTCAAAGTCCTTTCCAATCTGGTCAAGCAATTCCAGAACGGAAGCTTCCTGACCGCGAATGCAAAGGGCGATCAGCATGGCATCCTGGCCGCGGATGAAGTAAGTTCCAGAGGGGAACTTCTCGCGGAACTTGTCAGACAGATTCTTGATCATCTGGTCGCCCGCATGATGGCCCTTGGAGCTATTCAATACGGAAAGGCCCACAATATCACAGGCTGCAACCACCAAGCTTTCGCGACGAACGTTCTTAGTTTCATCTGCATAAACACAGAAGTCGTCCCAGTTATGGAAACCGGTCAGAGGGTCAGTGGTAAGCACTGCGTTGGAGAACATAAACAGATGGCCAATGACACGACGGCGCTTATTCTGCAAAGTTCTAAAGTCACAGCGAAGGGGCCTGTTCACGTCGCCATCCTTGGCATAACACTGGACCACCATGTTTTCGCAGCCCTCGTCCATGCGAATTTCACACTTCCTAAGGAAGTCGTCCATACGCATGTATTCCTTCAGTTCTACCTGAGGAAGAAGGGTATGAACCATATCGTTGTGAAGAATCATCCTGCCATCGTAATCAAACAGAACAAGACCCTGATCCAGATTTTCAAAAACGCTCATCTTGAACAGTTTCAGCATGCCCTTGGCGGAATACTGGAAACAAGCCCAATAGAAGATATAAGTGCCAATACTGTAGGCAAGAATGGAGTAATCCAGGAAATTATAGAGCTGTAGACCAGGGGCAAACAGGAAAATGCCATTTACACCGACGATGACCACAATACCAGTGATTGCATAAACATACTGACGCTTGTATTCCATCGGAAGCACAATCAACTTGTGGACCAGGAGCGTAATAGCAGCAGCCACCATCGCATAGCAGAAGAACAGGTGCACGTAGTAAAGTGCATGCATATCATAGCTGAACTTGGCAAACTCCGATGCGCGGGGGACGTAGCTAATGACAAATTCCTTGAAGGGATTAATGCCAAAAAGAACCACTTCGATACAGGCGTAGACGACACAGAACTTAAGGGCAAATCCCCCAACCTTATTCACCTTTCGCCTGGTAAAACGGGTCAGGAAGAACAGCAGGCACACCAGCATGGCATCCACACAGACAAAGTAGATGCTGGACATGCAGGAATTCACAAAATAGTCTTCACTCCAGATACTGGCCAGATAGCTCAGATCCACAAGGGCGCAGCCTACACAAGTCGCAGCTAGACTTTTTCCCAGCACGCCTTTCTTGCTAAAGGCAAGTTTTGCCACCACCAAGTCGATAACGGCAACCACCAGGGAAATTACCGAATAATAAAGCAAAAAAGAAGACAAAGATCCCTCCAGGGAACGTCAAAACCATACACGAAAAACCCTTCCGCGGAAGGGAGCCCTCAAAAAATATATTCGTTTTATATAAATGGAAAAGAATTATTCCGTTGATGTGCTTTTAGTTACGTATTTTTCGGCGACGTTCGATGACCAGGTATACTCCAAGACAGATTATTACCGACAGGAAGGAGCCGCTCAGAGTGGCAATACCCATGGGGAACAATGTATCGGGATACCAAATGGATGCCAGATAGGCGCCAGGCACACGCATGGTCACGATGGAAATGGCATTATGGATAAAGGAAACGAGGGATAGCCCGCAAGCGCAGAAATACCCGCTAAAGCAGAAATGGATGCCCGCCACCATACAGTCAAAAACATAGGCGTGAAGGTACTGTGTTCCAAAGGTAATGACCTGCAGGTCGTCCGTAAACAGGGCCAGCACCGGCTCCGAGACAAACTGGAAGAGGATTCCGCAAACAAGGCCAAAACCGGCGGCAATTCCCATACCGCTGTAAAGCGTCTGGCGAGCTCGATCGTAGCGGCCAGCCCCAATGCACTGGGCGCTGATGGCCGATACAGAGGACAACATGGCGGATGGTACCAGAAAGAGGAAGCAGATAATCTTTTCCACAATGCCAACGGCGGCAGCGATTTCCAGCCCGCGGGAGTTTGCGATGAGGGTAATGAACAGGAAGGAGACCTGAATGAACCCTTCCTGACAGGCGATGGGGAAGCCGATCTTCGTCAAGGACCAGAGAAGAGCCTTGTTGGGACGTAAGTCACGGCGGGAAAGGGTAACGCCAAAGTGGACCCGCTTTACCCACTTGATGGAAGCCAGGGTAAGAGCGATGCAGAAAACCTGGGAGAGGACCGTGGCCAGAGCCGCACCAGAGGGGCCCATCCCCAGGGGACCTACAAATAGGAAGTCCAGCCCGATGTTTACCACGCAGGCGGCAGTGACGAAATACATGGGGCTCTTGGTATCGCCTAGCCCGCGGAAGGCGGCCGCCACCACGTTATAGGCCGTAATGAAAGGAACGCCCATAAAGCAGATCACCAGATAGCGGATGGTACCTTCTACGGCTTCCGTCGGGGTGGACAGGAGGGAGACTATCTGAGGAGCGCAGGCCAGCAGTACCGCCATGAGGAGGATGGACACCACCGTAAAGATCACTATGGTATTTCCCAGGATGCGACTGAGACTTCTGTGGCGCTTGCCACCTACAGCCTGCCCCATAAGCACCGTGGTACCCATGGTAAGCCCGATGAGAATCACCGTCACGAAATGCATGACCTGGCTACCTACCGCTACGGCGGTAATCCCGGCGGCATCGGTAAACTGTCCTATAATAAATAGGTCGGCCATGCCATAAAGAGTCTGCAGGAAGTTCGCGATCAAAAACGGGATGGAGAAAATCCCGATATTCTTTAAAATGTTTCCTTCGTACAGATTTCTTGGCATTTTTCAATGAACAATTTAGAAAATGGTTCGGCAAGCTCACCAAACTTGCAAAACGAAACATCCTGTGTTGCAGGGGTGAAACGGTCTGCGTTTCTAATTGAAATTCCTACCCCGAATCCGCGGTTTATTCCTGCCAGTTTTTAAAATACTAGCCTATTTTTCCCGCTTTTCAAAAAGTTGGCACGGCATTTGCAATAGGGGGTATGTAAAACAAGAAAACAATGGATCACGAATCAAAAAACGGATCCGCAACTCAAAACGAGGTAAAAATCATGATGAACGCAAACGTAATCCCCACCGCTTTCTATGGTCTTCAGAACCTGATCGACAGCCTGAACAACCTTAGCGCCAACGAAAAGGCAGACAAGGCTGAATGCGTCAAGCGTGAATACACCTACAGCCCCAAGGCAGACTTCTACGAAGTGGAAAACGGTTTCACCCTTGAAGTGGAACTCCCGGGCGTCAAGAAGGAAGATCTGGACATGCAGATCGAAAAGAATATCCTTACCGTCAAGGCCAGCCGCGCCCGCAAGGACAACAAGGTCAACTACGAACGCAGTTTCCGCCTGGCCGACGACATCGATACCGAAAACATCCAGGTTTCCCTGGAAAACGGCATCCTTTCCTTCGGCCTCACCAAGAAGCAGCAAGCTGCAGCCCGCAAGCTGAACGTGGTTTAATCCACACCTCTCATTTTAGACATCTCTTCATTACTCCTCCTTAAATCCACCCAAAGGGTTCCTCTCACGAGGAACCCTTTTTATGATGCAGGGACTCCGCACCTGGCCCCCAAAAATTCATTAGCAAATTGCTAATGGAGTTGGCGAAATTTCGCAAAAAACGGCAATCATGGACATAATGTCCACAGCAAAAATCAAAAAAATCGCTTTCTGAGGGAGGCAGAAGGTATATATACCCTTGGCGTGTTTTGGCTTTGTACTCAAAACATAAAGAGTGTGTAACATCAATCTCTTCCGTCTTAAAAAAGGAGATTATATGAAGAGACGTTTTTTGGGATTAGCCCTGTTAACAACAGCAGCTATCTTTATGGCTTGCGATGACGATTCCGGCGTTAGTCCGAAGACCGACGAGCCGATTGTTTCCCTTGAATCCTCCAGTTCCGTGGACATGGGAATCCCCGGTTCCAGCGCAACTGATCCAAACATCGGTGGTGACCCTATCGTTGCAAACTCCAGCAGCGATGCCTTGGTTCCGGTCCCCACTTCCAGCGCTACCATTCCGGGCTCTAGCGCAACCGTCCCGGCAGTTTCCAGCAGTTCTGTCGCTCCCGTAGCAAGCTCTGGCAGCATTGCCCCCGTGGCAAGTTCCAGCAGCAAGACTGTGGTTGCAAGCTCCAGCAGCGCCAAGGTAACCCCGTCTAGCAGCAGCGCAGCTCCCGTTCCTAGCTCCAGCAGCGTTGCTCCCATGGCAAAGATCGAAGGCGTTTACGATTACCAAAAGGGAAACGCAGCTGCACCTTCTAGAGGTTGCGGCAAGAATTCCACCCTTCAGAAGACCAAGAGTGTCGAAAACGGCGACCGTTTCGAAATGAACGTCAACGGCCTGAACCGTGAATTCTTCATCACTCTCCCGAAGAACTACGACAACACCAAGCCTCATAAGTTGCTCTTCGCCATGCACTGCATGGGCTCCAATGCCGAAGACTTTGTACACCATTCTCCGGATCAGGACCATCCGTCCCCCTACTATGGCCAGCAGAACCTGGACAAGAATGGTGACTATATCTTCGTTGCTCCCCGCGGCGATACCGATGGTTCTCCCTGGGCAACTGCCGACGATAAGGACCACAAGTTCTTCGACAAGCTCCTGACCACCATGGAAGACAACTACTGTATCGATACTTCCCGCGTATTCGTTACCGGCTTTAGCTTCGGCTCCATGATCACCAACTCCCTGGCACAGGTTTTCCAGCACCGCATTCGCGCCGCTGTAACCTACGCCGTGGCAGACTGGAACATTTACATCCCCACCAACAAGGGCAAGCCCATCGCTTGGATGGACGTTCACGGCACTCAGGACAACCTCTGCTCCTACAGCCGCTTGAGCAGCTCCATCACCCGCATTCTTAAGAATAACGGTCCTAACGGTACTGACGTCAGCAGCGAAATCAACGATTGGCAGAAGTATACCGGTGGTAACACTCACGTATGCTATGACTTCAAGAAGGTGGACCCCAACCATCCCGTACGCGTATGTACTTGGGGCGGTGGCCACCAGTGGACCGCTAATGACAATGGCGGCTGGCAGAACACCTGGGTTCCCGAAGACGTCCATAAGTTCCTGGAACAGTTCTAAGACGTTATAGTTTTCTCTATCTAGAAACCAAGAAACCCCTGCCGAATGGCAGGGGTTTCTTGTACACCTCGGCGAGAGCGGGGCGAGCGACGCACTATCGCGACGATTAGATGAGCTTTTCCACCTTGGAGCAGAGGGCTTCGGCCTCTTCTGCAGTGGGAGCTTCGGCAATCACGCGGATGACGGGTTCGGTATTGCTTGCGCGAACGTGAACCCAGGACTTTTCGGAACCAAGCCATAGGCCGTCACGTTCATCCATCTTCCAGCCGGCAAATACTTCCTTCACCTTGGGGAGAATGTCAGCCACCTTCTTGTCACCAAGTTCGAACTTCTTCTTGGGCATGACATAGGCGGGATTTTCAGCCACAAACTTTTCCGGACCACCATCGTGATGAGCCATCCAGGAAAGGACGAGAGCTGCAGCCACCAGAGAGTCACGACCGTAGTGGAGAGCAGGCAGAATCACGCCGCCATTGCCTTCGCCACCGATAACGCAACCGTTATCAATCATCTGGAGGCTAACGTTAATTTCGCCCACCTTAGCACGGCTGAATTCACAACCATACTTGGTTGCCACATCTTCGTTCATGCGGCTGGTGGAGAGGTTTACGCAGACGGAGCCCTTCTTCTGGGAGAGCACTTCTTCGGTAGCGATTGCCAGAGTGTATTCTTCGCCGATGCTACGGCCGAGGCCATCCACCAGAGCGCAGCGGTCTGCATCCGGATCTACAGCGAAGCCCACAGCGCAACCGTTTGCCTTTACGGCTTCACGCAGGTCGCCCAGATTTTCGGGGAGAGGTTCTGCACCGCGGGGGAACGTACCATCGGGTTCGCAGTGTACGCGAACCACTTCGCAGCCCAACTGTTCCAGCAGGCGGGGCACAATATAGGAACCGGCACCGTTGACGGCGTCTACGGCAACCTTAAACTTCTTGGCCTTGATGGCTTCTACGTCCACAAAGGGAATCTTCAAGGTGCCATCAATATGGACGCCATCAGCATCGGGAGCCACTTCGTACTTACCCATAGTGCGGTAGTCGGGATAGCTAAACTGGTTTGCATCAGCCAGTTCAAAAAGCTTCTTCACGTCATCGGGACCTAAGAAAAGGCCCTTGTTGTTCAGGAACTTCAGGGCGTTCCATTCCAGGGGATTGTGGCTAGCGGTAATGATAATGCCAGCGTCAGCCTTATTTTCGGTGGTAAGGATTTCCACAGAGGGAGTGGTAGACAGGCCCACGTCCACAACGTCTACGCCGGAGAGACGGCAAATGCCTGCCACATACTGGACGATTGCATCGCCGGTGGGGCGGCTATCGCGACCGATGACCACCTTCTTTGCCTGGGTGATTTCCAGGAAGGCACGAACGTGAGACTGCAAAACCTGAGGGGTCAAGGTATCGCCTACAATACCGCGAATACCCGAAATAGAACGCATTAACTTAGACATAAAGTTCCTTTTTGACTCTTTGTTCCAAAATATAATAAGCGTGTCCCCCTTCTAGCCCCCGTTTATATGAAAAATACAAGGTTTTCCTTCCCGATGGGTAAAACAATTATTTAGTTTTTTAGCGGATGGGATAAAAGGAGTTTTATGACATCGGGAATTGACATCAGGAACGCACTGGGATCAGACGTCATCGGCATGGTCCTGGTGGTTGCCATGATTATTGGAAACATTTGGCGTCTTCGCTTGAAAAACCGCGAAAGCAGGGTATTAATTGCCATGCTGGCTATTTGCTTCGTCTGCTGCCTTTCCGATTTACTCTCTTTCGCCTGGGATGGCGGCGCCAGTGTTTATTCCAGAGTGATGGTCCATGGTGCCAACACCTTGCTTTTCGCAGCCAATGCAGCCTGCGCCTTTAGCTGGTTCGTCTTCCTGAAGGAGCATTTCCAATTTGAAGTTGGAAGCACCCAGCGCTGGATCCTGTTTTTCACCATGTTCACCTTGTTCGCCCTGCTGGCGGCCAACCTTTTCGAGCCTGTTCTTTTCTATGTCAACGAGCACGCCGTATACGAGAGAAGGTCTGGTTACTGGGTCTATATCCTGGTGAACTACGGAGTGATCATCAATTCCCTGGCCTTGTACTTCAGAAATTTCCGCCAGGATGGATTTATCCGATTCTTCCCCATCTGGCTGTACGTCATTCCCATTGTGGTGGCAACGGTGGCCCAGACCTTGTGGTACGGCGTCTCCCTCATGGCTCCCAGCTTTGCAGTGGCTATTGCAGGTGCATTTACCAGCCTGCAGAACGAACGTGTTTTCAGAGACCATCCTACCGGCCTTTTCAACCGAACCTTCCTGGAATACGTCCTTAACCTTTATTCCCAGAGGGGACGCAGGGCCAGCGGCCTCATGATTAGCCTCCGTGGGTTCGAAGAGATCAACGAGAAGCATGGTCACAACGTCGGCGATTTGGCCCTGTGCAAGGCTGCCGATCTCATCAAGGCTTCCGTTGGGGACTGGGGATCTATCCTACGTTACTCCGGCGATGAATTCATCATCGTTGTGGACTCCCAATACGACGAGCATATTTCCAACTGCATTGAAAAGCTGAACATGAACTTCGACAGGTTCAACAGAACCACTCTTGGTCCCTACAAGCTGATTGTCGCCATTGGATATAAAAAGTACGACGAGAAAAAGGAGAACGTCGATACGTTCCTCGACGGCCTGAAGGCTGCCGTAAAGAAAGCTAGAGTTGAACAGGACCAAGCCAAACTGGAACAGGCTGAAGCAGCCCAGGAAGCCTAATTACTCTTCTGACATGCTCAAAATGTCCGCCTTTAAAGTGGCGTCATCGGGATAATACTTTTCAGCGATTTTTAAAATACGCAGGGCCTCGTCGTCTCGCTTCTGGGCGTGGGCGTCGTAAGCCATATTCTTGAATCCGAAAATAGCTTCGGCATTGCCGTTCTTTGCGGCAAGCTCATAGGCAAATTCCGCACGTTCCAGGAACTTGGCGTCATAAGCCAGATTTCCTAGGAAGATGGCTGCATCCGTAAAGTCCGGCTTGATCTGGAGAATGCTATTGAGAATGTCCATAGCGACAAACTGCTTTTCGTCTTCCACAAGAACGTCTGCCAGCTTGTACATGGTAGCCACATCGTCTGCCCTGAGGGAAAGGGCCTCGCGATAGGCGCCAGCGCTCTGCTCGTACTGTTTTTCCAGACGATAGACATCTCCCAGATAGACCAGAAAATCGATTTCTTCGGGATTGGTGGCGTATCCCTCACGGATGACAGCAACCGCACGGTCGAAATCATCTACGGCAATATTTGCTTCGGACAGCTGGTACACGATGCTGATATCAGTCTTGTCCAGAGTGTAAGCCTTCTCGATGGAACGCAGCGCTCCCACCTTATCGCCGGTCTTGCTATAGGCTTCGCCCAGGTACAGCCACCCACTGATATTATCCGGCTCCAGCTTTAAGGCGCGATGGTAGGCGGCGACACATTCCGGATATTGCTTCAGCCGGAAGTAGACGGAAGCCATATTGAAGAGGGCCGGAGAGAATTTCCCGCTGGAGAAGTCTACAGCCTTGCGGTAACCTGCAGCAGCTTCCGCATACTTTTCCATCTGGTAGTAGGAATTGGCGATATTGAAACTGACGGCCACGGGATCGGCACCGCGGTCTTCCGCCTTGCGGTACAAGGTAATAGCCTGCTTAAAGCGGCCATCGCGATACAAGGCGTTTGCACGGTCCACCAGGTCGGCCGCAGTCTGGGCAGCAAAAGCCGGAATCGCCAAAGCGGCCGCAAGGAGAAATGCAGAATACTTAGTCATGGAATTTCACCTCGAACGGTTGTTCCATACCGCAGAAGGGCACCGACTTGCCATCCTTTTCTGCAGGTTCAAAACTCATGCGGCCTAGAGCATCCTTACCCGCCTGGGCAAGGCCTGTTCCCGCAGGAGTTTCTTCAATCACGCGAATGTCATAAGCACGACCCGTCACATCCACACAAAAACTTAAACGCAGCATAGCGTCAATTTCACGATCGCGAATCTGGGGCGGCACCTGAAAATTGGGCATGGCTCGACTGGTAGGCTTCTTGTCCACATCACCGCTTTGGGTAGACATGGCGCCCCCGCGGAAATCCGCCACCAGGTTTTCGCTAATGGCTGCGCCACCGGCGGCACCTGCAGTACCCAAGTTCATTGCCATACGAGGACCTGCCTTAGGGCTGCGGGAATTAGACTTCTGACGGTTAGGCTTGCGGGAAGGCTTTTTCTGTTCCTTCTTCTTCTGGACTTCATCCGGTTTCTTCACCGCCACTTCCGTCTTCACGAATTTCTTTTCCTGGAACATCTTGCCATTGATGAACAGGTTTGCAACCGTCACGGAAAACACCAGCATGAGGCTGCTGAGGATCGCTACCGTGAGGATCGAAAAACGCTTGATGATTTTCAGAATGACGTTCATCTAATCTGCCTGAGCTGCGATGGATACTTTCTTGACGCCACTCATATTACAGGCGTCAATGACCTGGACGAGTACACCCGTTTCGGCGCCCTTATCGGCAATTACGACGGCTTCACGGTCCGGAGTTTTTGCCAAGGACTGTTTGAGAATATCCTGGAGGCTAGCCAAGTCCACCTGGCGTTCGTTAATATGGATCGTCCCTTCGCGAGTGATGGCGATGAGGATGTTTTCCTTTTCCAGTTGGGAAGCACTCTGGGCCTGGGGCTTGGTAACGTCCACGCCAGTTTCTCGTGTAAAGCTGGAAGTAACCACAAAGAAGATCAACAAGATGAACACGATGTCCATCAAGGGGCCCATATCGATGCCCATGTCTTTTTGCTTTCGCTGCGGGAGGTTAAAATTCATTTCTTGCCTTTAAATCTTGCGGGATTTGTTCCCAATAAAATTTTCAATAACGGTTGCGCCTAGCTGCAATTGCTGGGAAAGAATCTCAATTCGTTCATCCAGGCGTTGCTTCAAGAGGGTGAGAGGGAATGCAATGAGCAATCCGCTCTGTGTAGAAATCAATGCTTCGGAAATACCATCTGCCATTAAAACTGGATTCTGGTTTCCGTAAAGGGTAATCACTTCGAAGGTGGATACCATGCCCGTCACCGTTCCCAGCAGGCCCAGCAGCGGAGCGGCCGCAGCCATCACGGAAACAATGTGATTGCCCTGCTGCATGTAACGCAAGGTCTTGATCATGCGCACCTGCATATAGTCTTCATATTCCGAGGGAGTTTCGATGGCCACTTTCAGGGCGAGATGCAGCTCTCGGGCAAGAATTCCACCACGCTTTTTCAGGCGGCCCCGAGCAGTGCGAGCCTCCCCCGTCTTGCTGTTCTGCAAATCTTCCCGCAGGTGCTTTACCACCCTGTGGGAATCCTTGCGGAAGTAATCACGACCAATGCGGAACCAGGCAGAGTACAGATAATAGAAGCCAATGGCGCCACACAGCAGGATGGGCAACATTACGATGCCGCCGGCACCATAAGTCTTCTGCAAAGCTTCTATGACTATGTAAACGCTGTTGTTCAATTAATCTTCCTTCGGGAAAATTTTATTCAGGAGGCTGGTGCTCTGGACGTAAAGTTCGCTGGTGACCTTCTCGATTTTTTCGCTGAGGAGGCCGTGGAGAATCATGACGGGGATTGCAATGATCAAGCCCGTTTCCGTGGTGACCAGAGCTTCGGAAATACCGCCAGCCAAGACGCGGGCATCATTGGTACCTACTTCCGTAATCACGTTAAAGAGGGTAATAATACCAGTCACCGTACCCAGCAAACCTAACAGCGGTGCGATGGAACCCATGGCAGCCAGCAGGCCCATGCGGCGTTCCAATTTGGGCTGTTCACGGAGCAGAGCTTCCTGCAGGGACTTTTCCGCTGCATCACGAGTTTCGCGGGCCTTGTTCAGGACGGAGAACATAACCATGGAGAGGCTGCTTTCCTTTTTGAGGCAAAGGTTGGCGGCATCTTCATAGCGATTTTCACGAACCATGCCTTCCACCTTCTTGACGAAACGCTTGCCGATGCGGCCGCGGATGGTCAGCACGATGAAACGTTCCAGAGAAAGGAGCAGTGCAAAAATCGCCACCAGCATGAGGGGGTACATCACAATGCCACCCTTCTTGAAGAAGGCCTGCAGTTCTTCCTTCCAGGTTAATTCCTTAGTGTCTGTAATGGAGTTCTTCACGGCCTTATTCTGGAGCACATCTAGAGGGATGATTGCAGATTGTGCAGCAGATTGGGATTGCGCGGCACTTGCCTGAGAGACGGCGGAGCGGATGGTAGCAGACATTTCCGGAGGGAGCGTATTATTCCATTCGAAAACCTTACCCTGCAATGCACCGGAGCGGAGCAATGCCTGAACTTCACCCACACCACCTGCGGAACCATCCGTAGCCACTTCGCCTAGGAAGACGGTGCCCAGGCGCAAGCGATTGACATTTACATCGGGACGGGAACCCACCTGAGAGAGGGTATTTCCGTAGGACTGAGTGTAGGTCATTTCGTGACGCTTCAGCTGGTCTTCCAGGAAGAGACGGGTAACAGAAAGCGTATTCGGAGTCTTGGCGTCGGCTTCATCCTGAGCCTTCTTCAAATTCACCAGACGGTCATTCATCCCCACGGGATAATCACCAGTGATTTCTCCGAGGGACTTATCCACAGAGAGTTTCACCTGAGTGTTCAAGGCATCGTAGGCGGATTCATCGGACTTTGCCTTTTCTTCGGCATCCGTCGTCACGTCCTTGCTGGCCATGACTTCTTCATTCACGCGGCCAAGGTCAGTAGACAACTTGGAGTAACGGCCATCCAGCTCGCGAGTTTCAGTCTGATGTTCTTCCGTCAGCTGAGTTTCGTTATAACGCTTGCGCCAGTGTTCCGCTTCCAGCTTTTCCAGAGAGTCGGCCTTCTGCAGGCGAATGCGGGTCAATGCATCCACTTCACGCTGCAGCTCCTTGTATTCCACCAACTTCAGGGAATCGCGGATTTTGGCACTATCTACAACAGCTTCCTTCGAGGACCAAGGCCAAGCAAAAGCAGAACCAGAAAGAATCGCAATTAGCAGCAGAGTATTCAAAAGATTCTTCATTACTTTTCCTCCCTAACAATAGAGAGACTTACAGGCAGGTTCACCATCTGAGGGGGCTTCTTTGCCTGCTTCACATCCAGAGCAAAACGGATGGCATCACGTTCTGCCAAGTTCAAGTCTTCCACCCATTCGTAGGTGACGGCGGCACGATTATCTCCAGAAGAGGAAGCAGCTACCTTACGAACCAGGGCGCCGTAAACCGTTCCGTTTTCATCGCTATAAATCATCCACTGGTTGCCAATGCGGAGAATCTGGGCGTTAATCAGTTCCCCGTTCTTGCGAGTCAGCGGAGAATTAATAATGGCGACTTCATCACCGAACTTGGTTTCTTCGGCAATGAGAGCCTTCAAGCGGGAGAAGGCTTCTTCTTCGGAAGCGTTCCCACTTTCAATATCTCGAGTCAAGGATTTTGCACGGTCCAGACGGGTCTCACGTTCCCAAGGCAGGGTCTGGGAAATCTGAAATTCCAGTTGCTTACTGATGGTCACCAATGCAGTGCTAAGAGCCTTGCGCTTGGACTTCACGTTTTCGCTACGATTCTTGGCACGAGCTTGTTTATTGCGTTCCTGCTGGAGCTGTTCTGCAACATCCTTGATCTTGAGATTCAAGGAATCTATTTCGGACTTGCGGCGTTCCTTATCCTTCCTGTAACGTTCCTGCAAAGTTTTGAAACGTTTGTCATCCGCTTTCAGCATGGAATCGGTTGCGGAAATCTGGGAATTCAGTTTTGCAATTTCGCTATTCAGCTTTTCCTTTTCCAGCTTCATGTCCCGAATGTCGGAATCCACATCGGCAAACGCATTGCCGGCGAACGCCATGGCGAACAATAAAATCACTAGAGTTTTCTTCTTCATATTCATACTCTTCTTTAACACTTCAATTATTAAAAACTGTTACCTCTTGCATTGAGAATCTTTAGGATTCTTTTCGCACCAGTTTTCGATGACCCTTTCCAGGATGGGAGAGTTCATTTCTTCTAGGTAGTAGCGGCTCACCAGGGCCGTTCCACACTGGGGATACTCTCCAATGTTCCAGTCACGATCGGAGCACCATTCCCACAGATATTCCTTGCAGTCTGTTTTTTCCAGACTGACCTGGCACTGTTCTCGTAGGTCATCACAGCTGGCCACGTCGTTGTTTTCAAAGTTACTTCTTGCACAATACATAAGGAGTGCCTTATGATTGATAGAATCCTTGTGGGCAATCAGTTTCTCTCGGTCCTTATCACGATTCTTAAATTCGTCATAGGTAACCACCTCGTCCACATAGTCATACCAGGGTACATTCCCAAGATAGCGATCAAACAATTCTATCCGAACTCTTTCCGCAACAGAAATACAGTACTCTTTGCTATTCAGAAGGTTGACCTGCGCACTATCACCCTCTTCCTTCACCTCCACACAAAGGGATTTATCGATGAGGCGGCACCACTTGCTTTCAAAGGGCTTGTGATTTGCCATGCCACCTTCCTGAGAGCAATCCCAGCCTCGCATATGAGAGTAAGTCACGAAGGTATCCGCAGTCACTTCCAACAGTAGGGAATCCTTCAGCATGCCGCTGAACACACCCATGCCATTTTCCACGTTGCTCTTGGCCACCACGCGGGAATCGCTAATAGCTGCGATTACCGTATTTTCGTAATCCATGTACGCCTGATCCGTAGCATAGAAATAGACGGTAGACTTTCCGATGGGAACAGTCATGCCCGGATATTCCATAGTGTCCAAAGTATTCTGGCCGCCCACCATCATACGGGAAGTGACGCCCATGCTGGCCGTACTTTCTTCCGGCTTTTTCGAAGAAACGCCGCCATAGCCTGTGGAATCCGGATCCAGGAAAGCGCCCATCATATTGTTCAAGGTAGTGTTCATGGATTCACCACCTTCAATCTTGTCGTAAGACATGGTCATGAGAATACCACGAACACTTTCGTCATATTCCATAGGAATCTTATATGTCAGCACATCATAGGGGAAAGCCAAAAATTCCGATTCAAGATACTCGTATTCATTAGGTAGCAATTCAGCATCGCCCTTGACGCTGGGAGGAATCACACCCTTGGCATGAACCTTGGTAGGAATTTTTGCCACAGCCTTGAATTCCGTCGTGACCATATGACCGGCGCTATCCCACTTGAATGCTGCGTTCAAGGTGTAGGATTCCCCTGCGAGACCAGCATATCTAGGATATTCCCCGGAGACTTCACTCCTAAAGCAGTTGGGCTTCCCTTCGGATTCCAGAGAATAGAGGTGGGCAACCGTATCCCCATCGTCATGAATGGAAGGACCGAAAAATCCAGACACCGTCACGGATGCGCTATTATAGAAAGCAAAGTTTTCCGCGGAACTTTCCGTAAGGCCATAAACCTTGGAGAAGCACACGTAAGGGCTTTCGTCGGCCACGATATAGCCGAAAGTATAAATTCCCTGATACACTTCCGTTTCTTCCGGATAATAAGACCAAGGCCCCTGAAAGTCACAACCCGCCAGTAAGAATGCGAGAAGCAGGAATACAAGGTTCTGTTTAGAAATAGTATTCATAATTCAACATAATCGGCAAAAAGGGGAACTGAGAAATAGTCTTATACTCTGGCGGGTTCTTATTGGTATCGTAATAGGTATAGAACATGTTTTCGTGATCGGTCAAGTTAATGATGGTCCAGCTAAAGTTCCACTTGCCTTCACGACCAATATCAATAGCCTTCACATCTATACGAAAGTAATCCGTCTGGCGGCCTGCATTGCGGCTGCCGGGAATAACCTGGACATTATCCGTATACTTCTGGTCTTCCATTTTCTGCTGGTAGAAGTAACCCAGATATTCACTGATAGGCATACCTGCAGAATACTTCACCACCACAGAGGATCTGAAGTAACGGCCCTTCTTCGGGTGAGGCCAGATACCGTCTTCACCCTTCCAGTTGATGCCAAGATCTGCCTTCACAGCATAGGGCTGATGCCAGCTGGGGAAATAGGCTTTGGTACCGTCGTTACTTTTCAGCACACTTAAACTCTGGCTCCAGTTGATGCCGCCAAAGACAGCCCCCTTTTCACGACGGAGTGAAAGTTCATAACCAAAGGAATACCCTTCAGCAGTTCCAAAGTTATCCGCCAGCAGAAAATCCGAGGAGGATGTTTCGTCTGTGGAATCCATCTGCATCATGAAGGTATTCAAGTTGTTCTGTGTCTTGAAATAGGCACCTGCCGTAAAGTCGAATTCATCCAGAATCTGGGCCTGCTTATACTCCACCGCAAAAAGATTGGAGCGGGCTGGTTCCAAATGCTTACCCTTGGAGGTTGTGACTGACGGGTAGTAGAATTCATTGAGGGATTCACTGTCGCCGAACATGATGGAGTTCATGTACTGCAGGTAATGACCGCCATAGAATTCAAGAGTCTTCTTGTCGTCAATATTCCACACCAGGGAGAATCTCGGTTCAATACCGAAATCTCGGGAAAGATCCTGATAGTTCAAGCGAAGGCCATAAGTCAAGAGCCAATCATCATTGATTCGCCAAGCGTCCTGACCGTAAAGCACATGATGGAACGGCTTCTGGATATCCACAGCCTTCATGCTGGAAATGTATTCGTAGAACTTGTCCCAGTCATATTCCAGCTCGTAGCCCATGGTAAAGGTATGGTTGTCCACACCGCGATAGTTCAGCCACTGCTTTGCGGAGAAGGTGTAAAGTTCCTGACCGATGTTAATCAAGTCCGTCAGTTTCATGGTCTGGTAGAACTGACTGAAGGAGAAGGTGGCGTTATAATCCCAGTCACCAAAACGATGGCTCAAATTGATAGGAATGGCAACGTTTCCCCAGTCCACATAAAGGGGGTCAAATTCCAGAACATCCTGACCCACATAGAAACTGAACTTAAGTTTCGTATCCGGGGAGAATTCATACATAAAGTCTCCCTGCAGGTCCGTGAATTCATAATCGATATTCAGATCCAAAAGGCCAATGGCATTGCACAAATCCAGAATGTAGCCGATATAGGTCGTACGTCCAGCGAGAACCCAGCGGGCGTTACCCTTATGTCCTTCCGTATGTGCCTGAGCCGCAAAAGTACTGATCTTAATGCTACTCTTGCTAAACCATTCCTCTGTTGTATCCTGACCGCCGGCGCGTCCATCCATCTTTAGCACGGAACTCAAACGGTTACCGTACTGCGCAGGGAAACCGCTCTTGTAGAATTCCACACCGTCGATGGTTTCCACCAGGAAGGTACTGAAAAGGCCGAAGAAGTGCGTAGGCGAATACACCACCGCATTATCGTACAGGAACAGATTCTGGTCGGCCGCCCCACCGCGGACATAAATTTTCGTGCTAAAGTCGGAACTTGCCACCACGCCAGGCAACTGCTGGATACTGCGGATTACGTCCGCTTCACCCAGGCCCGGCATACGCTTGATGGACTTGGCGGAAACCACAGATTCACCCGCCTTACGCTTGGGACGGCGACGCAACTGCACCACCACCTTCTTCATTTCCGTCACCTTGCCGCTATCCTTACCGGCCGCCAGCAAGGCGTCCACATCCACATCATCAGACTTGTCGGCAGAGTCACTGGATGCAGCCGAAGTGTCCTTTTCAGCAAGGTCACCGGGCGCCCCTCGACTTGGTGACTCGGCAAGCTCGCCATTGACATCGGGGACCTTTTCAGCGGTTTGCTCGGGAACCTGGGTTGTGTCCGTCACGCCGGCATCTCCCAGCACATGGCTAAAGACGCTATCCTTCCCTAAATACACCAGCTCGTAGCATTTTTCCTTCTCGGCGCCGCTAGTGTCGGAATTGGTAACGCAAACGTTCCACAAGGTATCTTCGGGAAGTTCCACCTGGAAAGGCGTCCCAACAGTGGTCTGGAGGGCCTCACCCGTTTCCAGGATTTCCACATTCAGCTTTTCATCAGCGGCAAAGGAAGTATCCTGAACAACGCCCTTAAAGAGAATGGTTTTCTCCTTAGGCAAACCCTCCGGGGACGCACCTTCCTGAGCCACGGTCCACACGGGGAACGCAACCAAAAGCAAAATAAGAATGTTTATGATTCTCAAAAGGGGCATGTCTCTTCTTCGTATAAATTTAGAAATTACATGCATTAAACACCTGAGCCATGCCCAAGTGTTACCCCTAATTAAAATTTTTCTGCAGGATTCCAGAGCACGTATTTAAAAACGCATCTGGACAAAGGAATCCACCTTGACGACAACAGGAATATTCCCGAAGGTACGGGCCTTATCCAGCGTAATCGTGCCGCCCGTTACCGGCTGGGACATCAGCAGGTTACCATTCAAGGAAAATACCCGAAGGACCTTGTTTCCCTGCGGCAGGCCGGAAATAGTCAGAACGCCATTAGCGCGGGAAATCTTGACGCCAGCCCTCACGCCATTACGCACAGGGAGCGCACTATCGGAGCTGCCGACTTCTGCAATGACTTCGCTGGAGCTGCTCTCCAGAACCTGTTCAGAACTACTGGACTGCACAACGGGCTCAACCACAACTATTTCACTGGATGAACTTTCAATAATCACTGGCTCCTGGCTACTGGACGAGGCAACCTCTATTTCTTCACTAGAGGAACTTACAATAGGTCCTTCGTAGGAATCCCCGAATTTCACATTGAACGTGACCTTGCTATAATCATTGGCTTCCGTAATATTAGAAAGGGAAACATCCAAATCAGAGCCATCCCAGGTCACAAACTTATTGAAGGAATTATACCTCTTCGACCAGGAAGTTCCAGGGAACACGTCGGCAGTAACAGTCCACTCGTCAGCAACCCCATCCGCTTCCACCACGTCTACGTGAAGTCTTTCGGAAGTGTTGACTTTCGCATTGTACCAAGTCAAGCTGTCGTAATCAATGTGCCAAATCAACATTCCGTGATTAGGCAAACCCACATCCCACTTGGAGCGGTTTCGATATTCAAGCACATAGAACTCATCCGTATTTTTCGGATTGACCACCTTGACGGCCTTATTCTCCTGAACAGGAAGTAACTCAAGTCCGTCTCCTTCCACGATTTGATCCGGTTTGGACCAGCCCAGATATTCCTTTTCAAAGGCGGAATAATAGGGAGGGGCGGTCGCCATTCCTGCGCCCTGGCTTGCGTAGTTATAAGCGCCAGCATCCATTACGTCCCAATAGGTCGCTGTAAATACACTTGAACCATCTGTAGCATAATGATCCCCCAGGCCCATCACATGGCTGAATTCATGAACGAAGGTTCCCACGCCAACAGTCTGTTTTTGCTTGTAATCATACCAGAGGGCTCCATCCAATTCATTGGAACACGCATATTTATCCACGTAAGTATAAGTCTTCCGGAATCCACTTCCCGATGAAGCGACAGCCTTACCAGCAGACGACCTCCAGGTCAGTTGATAATTGGCCAGGGACAAGTACCACATGTGAGGCCATATGGCAGAATCCTGCCCGGAGTCATTGGAGCCAAGACCCGCATAAATCATATGGACAAAGTCAACGTAGCCATCCTTATCGCTATCATACTGGGTAAAATCAATGGTCTTACGGTTCACCAGAGTGTCAAGGGCTTCCATCAGGGCAACAGCTGCACCAGCCTGAGCATATCTGGAATGTTCGCCATAAGTCTTGTAGGCACTTCCCGAAAGAGTAATGGGGCCTACCACATCGAAGTTGGGAATAAACTTTCCAGAGGAATTATCCTTAAAGTAATCCCTGACGCTTCCAATATTCCCGTTGTCACTATATCCCTCTGCGTTGAGGTATTTCTCAAACTGGGATTTCGGATCGCTGGACGAGAACTTGATATCGCTGAACTGCACCAGAATTACGAGAGCCTTAGCCTCCCCGCTATTGAGAACGCCCTTAGCCTTCGGCATATATCTGGGGCTAGGCGTGTTTGAATCCACAGATTCAAAGCTACCCTCTGCCTTATGGATACTTTCATAAGTGCGAGCCGTTTTTTGCTGGTTCAGCAAATTCAGAACGGCATCTTTGTTGAGTGAACTCAGGAATTCTAGTTCCTGGGCGGTACGATTTTCGCTTTCATGGGCATGAACTCCCGAATTGGAGCCATCCTCCCCTAGGTACGAAAAAAATCCCAGACTGTCGCGGGCCACTACGTAGCCGTCCGCGGTTACCTTAAAATTAAAGACCTCATTACCTACGGAGCGGACCCGTAAAGAACTACCATCCGGCTGATTCAATACAAATGCACGATCCAGGGCAGGCATGGCCCAAAGACTTCCACAAAACACCAAACTAATGAAGAAGTATTTTAACACGCCCATGCATTCTAAAATAAACAAAAAAATCCTTTGTAGCAACAAAACCTACAAAGGATCCGTAAACTAATTTTTTTCCAATTCTTTCTTTGATGACCCAGCGGGTAGAATCGTTTCGTATTTAAAGGGAATCGATGGAAGAAACGTCATCCGGAACTTCGGGGCGCACCACCAATAATACCGCATTCTGGGAGATAATGACGTAGCGTTCGCCGCCTACTTCCAGTTCAGTGCCGTTAGCGTGGAGATACAGGGCCTCGTCCCCTTCCTTCACCTGGAGGGGAACGTAGTTTACAGCGTCACCCGCTTCACCGCGGAAGGCTGCGTCCGGATCCTGATTTGCAGGGATGGGATAGCCAGGGCCCACCTTTACTACCAGGCCCGTATGGACGGAATCGTGTTCCTTGACGCTGGGAGGCAGGTAAAGTCCGCTGCTGGTCTTGTTGGCAGCTTCCAAGGGCTTGATCAAGATACGATCACCAATCACTACAATATTCTTAAGGGGATTCAGCATAGCCCAAAGATACATTTTCTTTTTATATTGAAGGCGTGATATTCGCGGTTTTATGGTTCTCGATTTCTGCAGTTCTGGCGCTTTACCTGCTGCGCAGTCCCAAGGTCAGGGGCTGGCTTCGCGTGCTTAAGAGAGCAAAACTTGTCTGGCGAATTCCCCTTTCCCTCGTGATCCTGGTGGCTGGTGTATATGGGGGCTACAAGGCGCTCCCCAAGGGCGAAACCCACACCACCAACGTTCAGACCATCTTTGAAACCTACTCCGCACAGACCATCCAGAAAATGATTGACGCAGGCATCGTGAAGAAGGATTCCGCCTGCGACATGAGCCACGCCAAGCCGGAAGTCGCCTACATTTTCCCTCAGGTCATCAACAGCTACAACGACATTGTGGAACGTCCCACCAAGCCCATCATTACCCGTCTGGATGACACACTCCATTTCGCTATGGTTGGCTACAAGCAATTCAAGAACCGCGGCATCCTCATTAACAAGCAACTGCGAAAAAAGCTAGGGAACCGCTACGCCTTTGGCATTACAACAGACAGCACCAGCAACATTCACACCCTCTGGCTCACCTACACCGGGGAACCTTGGACCGTTGAACAGCTCTGCGCCCTGCCCGTCATTGAAATCGCAAATAGAAACCAGGTGGATCCATCCCTCCTCATGAGCCTCCTCCGTCACGTTTCCAACTTCAACTTCGATTACCAAGGTCAAAAGGACGCCCGTGGAATCCTGGCCCTTCACGATGGCGAAGGCCTGGAACAGATCGAGCTTGGCGCACAGAAACTTCACAAGCTTCTGCAAATCGGTCTCAGTCGCGAAAACGCAGTAGCCACCTTCTACCCGGATCCAGAACATGGGGCAAAACCAGAAGACTGGATGCGAAGCCCCCTGACCAAGAGCTGGGTGGACCAGGTTCTAACCGACGTCCAGTACTATCACGAGAACGGCCTTTAAAATAAGGTTTTCGCCCTTTGGATAAACGGGGCATTTTTTCTATCTTGTACCTCCGTGATTCAAGTACAGAATGTTTCCAAGTCTTTCGGCATGCAGGTCCTTCTGGACCAGGCAAGCTTTCTCGTAGCAGACCATGAACGCGTTGGTCTCGTAGGTCGCAATGGCTGCGGCAAGTCCACCCTCTTCAAGATGATTCTTGGCCAGGAATGTTTAGACGGTGGCGTCATCGATATCCCCAAGAAGTATACCATCGGATATCTGCAGCAGCACATCAACTTCACTCACGCAACCGTTCACGAAGAAGCCTGCAGCGTGTTAAAGCCCAATGAAGACGGCTGGCTGGAAGAACACAAGGTGGAAGCGATCCTCTTCGGTCTTGGTTTTGATGAAGAATCCATGCACAAGGATCCCATGCTCCTTTCCGGCGGTTTCCAGATTCGTCTGAACCTTGCCAAGGTGCTGGCTTCTGAACCCGACATGCTTTTGCTGGACGAACCGACCAACTATCTGGACATTGTGTCTATGCGTTGGCTCAGCCGCTTTTTGCGCAACTGGAAAGGCGAAGTCCTGCTTATCACCCATGACCATCACTTCATGGATGAAGTCTGTACTCATACGGTGGGCATCCATCGTCACAAGATCCGTAAGGTGAAAGGCACCGTGGAAAAGCTCCGTGAGACCATTGCCGAAGAAGAAGAAGTGGCAATGCGCACCCAGGAAAATGAGGCCAAGAAAAAGGCCCAGCTGGAACAGGTCATCGAGCGATTCCGCTACAAGGCCGCCAAGGCAGCCATGGTGCAGTCCAAGATCAAGGCTGCAGAAAAATTGGCAACAGGCACCCGTCTTTCCCACGAACGCAATTTGGAATTCAGCTTTACGGAAGCACCCTTCCCCGGCAAGCGCATGCTCCAGGTTCACAATCTGGCCTTCAAGTACGGCGACGGCCCGGAACTTTTCAGCGACCTGGAATTTGAAGTTTTCAAGGGCGATCGCATTGCGATCATCGGTCCTAACGGACGCGGTAAAACGACCCTGCTGAATCTGATCGCCAAGGAATTAAGCCCTACCACAGGTGAAATCTGCCATAATCCCAACTTGCAGATCAACTACTTCGGACAGACCAACATTAACCGCCTGAATCTGGAAAATTCCGTCGAGGAAGAAATCGCCAGCGCCATCGCGGAAGTGTCCCAGAAGAGCCGTGCCCGCGGGCTTGCAGGTCTCATGATGTTCAGCGGTGACAACGCCCTGAAAAAAGTGAAGGTCCTTTCTGGTGGTGAACGTAGCCGCGTGCTGTTGGGAAAAATTCTTGCCAGCCAGTGCAACATGCTGCTGCTGGACGAACCCACCAACCATCTGGACATGGAATCCATCGAAAGTCTCATTGACGCTCTGGACGACTACGAAGGAACCGCCATGGTGGTCACCCATGACGAAGAACTGCTTCACGCCTTCGCCAACCGTCTGGTGGTTTTCGATGGTGGCAAGTGCAGGATTTTCGAAGGCACCTACAAGGACTTCCTTGAAAAAGTGGGCTGGGCAGCCGAAAAGAAGCCCGGCGGAATGGATGGCGAAAACGCCAAGCTCAGTAACATCGACGTCACCAAGGACGCAACTCCTGCAGCCTCCCAGGCACCCTCCGCCAAGATGGACCGTAAGGCTCGCGCCGACTACATCGCCGAACGTTCCAAGGTCATCAAGCCTCTGGAAAAGGCCATCGCGAAAATTGAAGAAGATATCGCCAAGGCCGAAGAACAGTCCGGCGCACTGGAAGCAAAGCTGGTTACCGCCTCCGAATCCGGCGACGGCAATGCTATTACTTCCATCGCCAAGGAAATGGACGACATCAAGAAAAAGATCGACGATCTCTACACTCAATATGAGGTAAAGAACGCCGAACTGGAAGCCGCCAACGACAAGTATCCGCTGGATTAATTTTTATTTTCCGCGCTTGATGCCTAAGGTATAGGTGTCTTCAGATCCTCCAGCCTTCTCGGCACCGGAGTAAATCTTCACCTTCATCTTGACAATGTAGGCACCCGTTCCTACCAGGCGTCCATCTTCGCTACGGCCGTTCCATTCAAAGAACACATTGCCGGGATTATCGTAGCAGTTAGACTGTTCCGGGCTCGCTGCATTATAGAATACAGACTTATCGTTACAGCGGATCGTTCCTCTGGAGGAATTCACATAATTGCCCAGAGTGGTATAGTAGTAGGCTTCCCAATTAATCTTAATCTGGGCCAAAGCAGAATCGCGATTGCCACCGCTAGACAAATTCATGATTGCAGTGGTAGCCAATTCACCAATGTCAAAGCCCATCAGCAATCCAGGAACGCCAAGGCTATCCACAATTTCCTTAGCACTCTTGTTGGTGGGTACCACAACAGGAACAATGGGGTCAACATAAGGCCATACAAATTCCTGGCTACCAATAGTCACTACGCCCGGTGCAGAAATTTCAGTACGCTGTTCACCCACAATACGAACCTGGGGATTATTCAAGTGTGCAAAGTTACCGCTGCGGTCCTTGATTACGCCAGAAACAAGCTTCACGTAATCACCCACCTGGGGCAATACACCCGTGGGCATACGAGAGAAGAACACCTTGATTACGTTACCCTTGGAATTGACCGTTGTGTTGTTGATCGTCAGGGAGTCTCCCAGGAATTCACCCGCTCTATACCATTCAAACGCGAGAGAGCCGTTCACATTTCTATCCGAGATACCTTCACTTAAGTTAACGATAACGCAACTAGTATTCTCGCTGACGGTTTCAATAATAGCACTGAGAATAATGGGGCCCACATGATCTTCGATGGAAGTGCTCATGTCAAGCTTCACCGAGTCTCCCGTATCTTCATCCATGTAAGTGTAGTGGTACAGCAGTGAACCCAAATATGCTTCATCGGCAACACCTGTAAATACAGTCTTCTGAAGGCCCGCAGGATCAAACAACACGATAATGGAATCATTTACCACCAAGGGCCATACATTCTCTGCATCCGTCACCTTATGGAATGTGGGTTCCCCAAAGGACCAAGCAAGAGTATCAGGCACAGCCTTGTCAAATGCCTTACTGAAGGGAATTGCAAGACTATCCACAATGCCATCGCCATTCACGTCGTACATCATGCCGCGGGTAGCGAAAGGTACAGGAGGTTCCTTGAAGTGGATGTTGCTCCACACCAGTTCATTGGCTGCCCCTTCACTAGTAATCCTGAAGGAAGCATTTTCCATGGCAGTTTCGCCCACCACATAGAAATATGCGTATCCCAGAGAATCCGTCGTGATGGAAGTAACCTGCTGGCCATCCTTACTCAGGAAGCTGATGGAATCAGCAGAAATCAAGTTCAGGTCAATAACGCAATCACCGCAAGGCTGACCCACATATAGAACAGCAACCGCCAGCGGCTTACCATCAGGATAAGTCACATGAGCAAGCAGCGTATCGTTTTTCGGATTCACACCAATAACGTCCCCCCTCAGGGTGCGTCCCGTAGGATCCAGTTCCACGAAGGAATCTGCAGGATTGAAAATATCCACAAAGCCAATATCCGGCAGAGGATATTCAGGCACCGTGAAAGGAATCACCTGGTACTGGCTCAAGTCAGATGCCAGATAGCAAACCAGGGCGTAAGAGCCCGAAGCCAGAGAACGAGAGCGGACAATCGCAGTCGTATCAATGGTAAAGCCAGCCATATTTTCGTTAATCAGGATGCCGCCATAATTCAGGCCCGGATCAAGAGTCTTGCCATCCTTCGGCAGGTTACCGCCAATCAGCAGGAATACGGACTGAGCCTCCTTCTTTTCCACCTTGGTCACGCTGGACACATCGCAGCTCAAGGATTCATCCACCAGCAGCTGCATCAAGTTGTACGAGATGGTGCCATCAGACGTCTTCACCTCTTCGGAATAGTAAGTTCTCTGAGTCTGCAGGTTAATAGACGTACGCATCTTGAAGTTGGAACCCGTAGCGTTACGTTCCGAGAAGAAGATATGGAACGGATATTCCGTACCTTCGGTAAGACCCAGAGTATCCAAATCCACTGCACCTTCCACAGGGCTATGACAGCCACCAATGTCCACCACCAGACGGTTATTGATGAATACCCAGACGTCATCGTCCCCACGGAATTCAAAATACTGACCCTTGATATATTTGAACTGGGCCGTGATCTTCATGGAGAAACTGTAGTTGTGCTTACAGCCCTGAACATCCCAGTCAAACTTGGGATTCTTAATAGTCTTTGCGGAATCCAGGTATTCGAAATCGTCCAGAGGATAGAAGCCAGGATTGGTGGGGTCATTACAACCATTGGGAGATTCCGTCACATCCGCAAGCCAGAATCCTTCCGCATCCAGCTTCAAGTCGATATCGCGACAGGTGGCGTTGGTATACTCGCGGCCATCGGGACCAGTAGCAAGAACTTCCGGAACAAACCATTTATCCACCTCACGACCAGCAGAGCACTGATCCCAGGGGAACAAGGTAGAGTCCACACGCACCGGCAAGCCATCCTTGCTCAGGTATTCTTCCACCATGCCCAGCACATGGCCGCCGCAAGTCTTGTATTCCTGACCATTGTGTTCCACGGTAGTGTAGGCGTTACCCCCATAAATACCACCGAAGTCAATATCAATATTGTCAGCGTAGGATTCGCCCGCCCAGTCTAGAAGCATGGCAGAAATCTTCATGGTGGGGCAAATTCCCAGACGTTCCGGATATACTTCCTTGAACCTCGGCGCGCTGGAAGAAAGCGGGTAAGGATACACCCACACCGTGTCATGGAGCGCCACCATGGAATCCAGGGAAATAGGCGTACCAAATCCACCATCTTCGCCCATCAAGCCTTCCAGACTGTAGAATTCTGTACCGAAAGACTGCCTAAACTGAACAGACCAATCATCCGTGTGCTTAAAGTACGTTCCCTGATACCAGCCACAAGTATCACTCTGAGTGGTATCCAAGATGTTGGCTGTAATTGGTCCCATACGAACCGTATCCCCATCCACGATCATCATGGGAGACATATTGTCCCACGGGCTCATCAAGCGAATGGTCTTCGGTTCCAGCGGGCTGAACAGGAGTTCGTAATTTCCACTAGTCGTCGTATAAAGCCACGTCTCATACACTCCCGTCGGGAATAGCGATGATGCCAGGGGGCGAGACATCTCATTAAAGAAAGTCACCTGGGGCCATTCATTCTGGCGGCGGTAAATATTGAACTGTGCCATAGTGGAAGCCCAGTTGGTGGAACCCACCGTGGCCGCATCGAACTTATAGTTAAACCAGTAAGGATAATACACGTCCCTTTGAGTGGCGGTAGGATTGTTCAGGATGTTGTTCCCAATAGAAATATAAACCAGGCTATCCTTGAATGTAGAGTTGGTCCTCCAAGGATGATAAATATGGAGAACACGAGTAGAATCAAAACATTCACCCAGTTCACCCATCTGGTATGCAGGAGCTAGAGTGTTGACGGTTCCGTCAATATAAATCGTATCCGCAGCAGACAAAGCATCGCCCAACTCAATGACCCCGGAAGTGGGCAAGGACATGTAAGGCGTACGGTTACGCATGAAGTGTGCTGTCATCGCAGGATTAGCCTTGATCGCAGCAGGAGAAACAGCGCCGTAGAACCATCCGCACATAGATTCATCATCCTGCGCAAATCTCATCAGAATAGAATCGCCGCCAAAAACCATCAAGGGCAAAGCTCTCTTACCCCAGGGACTCTTGAACCACACCATCTTGGAGCCAGGAGCAACAAAACTCTTCTCGTAGGTCATATCCGTGGTGTTGGTGTAAAGCCAAACTTCTACATCCGTCCCGAAGATGTCGCCCACATTCATGTCGCCGGCAACTTTCCAGGCAGCTCCGTTATTGTTGTTGAAATTACCGTCAGCAGTATTCGGGTAAATCTTGATATTGAAAGATTCCCAGCTCTGGAAATCAGACACATTCTTATCCCAGGTATAGCTAAACCAGCCATCCCCTTCATCCGTCATGCGAGTTGCAGAAGTTTCGTCAAAGCTAGGGTTGTAACCGCCACCGGCACCACCCAACATATGCAAGAAATATCCCTCTTTCGAAGGATCATCACGCCAAGGACTTTGAATATGAATAGTCAGCTTCGCCTGAGCGAAAGCCGCAAAAATCAATAGATATAAAACAACCCATACATTGTGTCGCATAAACACAACTCCTTATCTCAAACACTCCAGCAATGAAAATAAATTCATTATTCCAAATCGGAATGAAAATAAGTGTTTAAAAAGAAGTTGTGTTGAGAGAATTACACCTCAAATGAAGTGTTATCGGTGCGAAACTACGGGCTAGGGCATTTTCCATCCGGATTCGGCACTATTTGCCATGATTTCATCCATCAGAGCTTTGTCTTCGTCTGACAGAGTTTCATCTTCCCAGGAAGCAACCTTAAGAACAGTGCCATCTTGCTCTGTTTTGATTATGAATTTACCGACGTAGTTCACATCGGGCCTTACAGAAAGGTAAAGCCTATGATTGCCAAGTTCAACCTTGACAGGAGTCCCTACGATAGGCTGCTTGAGAGGAGAATTTGCAGTAGTCACTTCGTATTCGCCCGCCGGAATATTAGCGGCGACGCAAATCTTATCGTTGAAGCGCCTGCATACATATTCCTTGTCAGAATTCTTGCTCTTCAAGATAAACTGCAAGGGTTCATCACCAAAGAAGCCTCCCCCAAGTCCCATAAAGTAAGAACCACCTGCCTGACTTCGAATGGCTACCAAGGCATTATTTTCCCCAGGCTCCTTCATAGGGAGAGTGGATGCACAGCCGTAGAAAAAAATACAGCTAAGGACAAGAATGGTAAGAACTTTGAACTTCATTTAACCTCCATTTGAATTGAAAAATTTTTCCAAAATATAGTCAAGCGCCGAAGCCTCCAGACAATTCCAGATACGAACCCGAAGGTTTTTCGTCCAGAGCCTAGCAGGGCAAGGCGCGAGGCCCCGTGGTGTACTCAAGACATTTCCCGCGGGTATTTTTCTCGGGACCAAGCAGGACGAGGCGCGCGCAGCGAAGCCGTAGCACGCTACGGCGAGAGGTTTGCGCGCAACGAAGTAATGCGCCGGTCCCGGGGAAAATACGAAAAAGGGCCCCTCGAGGTTTACCTCAAGGGGCCCGTGAATCCAGCGGCGACCTACTCTCCCGGACCCGTAGGCCAGGTACCATCGGCGATGCAGGGCTTAACTGCCGTGTTCGGAATGGGAACGGGTG